>NZ_NCVJ01000016.1:0-163932 GCF_002096815.1 Streptococcus mitis | reverse complement strand
TTCTTGAATTCTGTGATTTGACTTGTTGTGCTGTAGGCAATGGCTTCACCTGACTTACCTGTCACTTCATCTGTTGTGAGAACACGGTTACCGTTGGTACTTACATAACGGATAATAGCTTTTTGAGCATCCTTACGGTAAGTGACTGTTTCAACACGGTCTTGGTCTTTAGCCTTCACTCCGCTTACAGCTGGGATTTCTGATTTATCCGCTGTATAACCTGCGATGGTTGGAGAGACCACTTTATCAAACGTATCATCATTAGTTGTCCAGTCTTGGAAGTCAATATGACCTGTTACCAAGTTGACATTGCTCCAACGTTTGAAGTTCAGTGTTTCAACCACATCATCCTTAGCCTTGCTTCCATCTTCGTAAACATAATGGATGGTACGGCTAACACTTTCCTTGTTATCCAAGTTTTCAACTGTTCCTGGCCAACGTGGGCTATCTGGTTGTCCTGGATTGACTGGGGTGTTTGGTTGTGGAGTTGGGTTATCTGGGTTAACTGGTTCAACACGTTCTGAAAGGGTTACTGTGTAGACTTGGTCACGTGCTGTATCGTAGTCATAAACCTTCGCACCACCTGCTGTGAATTCATCGCTGACAAGGTTATAGCCTTGTTTCTTGAATTCTGTGATTTGACTTGTTGTGCTGTAGGCAATGGCTTCACCTGACTTACCTGTCACTTCATCTGTTGTGAGAACACGGTTACCGTTAGTGCTTACATAACGGATAACAGCTTTTTGAGCATCCTTACGGTAAGTAACTGTTTCAACACGGTCTTGGTCTTTAGCCTTCACTCCACTTACAGCTGGGATTTCTGATTTATCCGCTGTGTAACCTGCGATAGTTGGAGAGACCACTTTATCAAACGTATCATCATTGGTTGTCCAGTCTTGGAAGAAAATCTGACCAGTCACTAGATTAATACGACTCCAACGTTTGAAGTTCAATGTTTCAACCACATCATCCTTAGCCTTACTTCCGTCTTCGTAAACGTAATGAATGGTACGGCTAACACTTTCCTTGTTATCCAAGTTTTCAACGGTTCCTGGCCAACGTGGGCTATCTGGTTGTCCTGGATTAACTGGTGTGTTTGGTTGTGGAGTTGGGTTATCTGGGTTAACTGGTTCAACACGTTCTGAAAGGGTTACAGTGTAGACTTGGTCACGTGCTGTATCGTAGTCATAAACCTTAGCACCACCCGCTGTGAATTCATCGCTGACAAGGTTATAGCCTTGTTTCTTGAATTCTGTGATTTGACTTGTTGTGCTGTAGGCAATGGCTTCACCTGACTTACCTGTTACTTCATCTGTTGTGAGAACACGGTTACCGTTAGTGCTTACGTAACGGATAATAGCTTTTTGATTTTCTTTTTCAATGACTACATTAGAGTCTTTACCAACAGCATCTAAATCATTATCATCGTTTGGATCAATAGTTTTTGTTTCTGCATCATATCCATGAATAGATTGGTTGTCACTAATTTTCCAACCAACTGGTACTTGAGGAATTTCAGTAACATCTGCTCTTGTTGTGTCATTAAAATCATTTTTGTATTGTCTACGGACAGCTGCTTCTTTATTTTCTACTACTTCACCATTTGAATTGATGTAATGTCCATCTTTGTCGACTAAATTGATATAACCTAAGTCTTTATACCAAACGTTGACAACTGTTTCATTTATATAGTCTGGGTTAACTGTTAACTCATCAACACTCTTGGCATCTGCGTAAAAACCTGGATTAACTGGGGTCATAACTTTCTTGAAGGTATAATCCAAATCTCCGATAGCACGTTTCCGACGACGCGAACTACCTTGTGCGGCATGAGCCTCAATAGCACTCTTTAATCTTAAGCGTGCTTCTTGATCTAACGGAATATTCCACCCGCCTTTTTTATTTGCCTTTGCATCTTCAACTCGAAGCCCCTTTACAGGTTTTAAGGCAATTTTATCTTTTTCTTCTGACTCTTTGTCTACTTCAGAAGTTTGTTCAGCTACTTTTGATTCTGCATTTTTCTTTTCAGCAGATTCAATTTTGCTCACTACTTCAGTTTTATCAATAACTTTAGTCGTAGTCGTCCCTCTGAGTTCCAAAGCAATAACTGCAGCTTGAAGTTCAGACTCTGCTTGAGATAATTCTGATTCTGTCACATCTGCTTTATTTAGTAATTCTTTAGCAGATTGTATACTAGATTGAAGACGTTTTACACTTTCTTCAGTGTACAGTTTAATTTCCAATTTTTCTGCACGCGAAAGAGCCGCTGATAATTTTGTCTTATCAACAGCATTATTAGAAGGTACTTCTTCTTTCTGGCTTTTAGCTTCTTCAACTTTTTCTGCTGGTGCCTTAACATCTTCAGATTTAGTTGGAGTTACTTCCACTGGATTTGAAACAGATGGAGCTGCATAAGACTTCTCTGACTTAGTATTTGTACTTTGCTTTTCCGCAATCTTAGCAGAATCATCGAACTTATCAGCTTTAACTGTCTTTGTATTTTCAGAACCATTTTCATCAGCTTGTACAGTTTGAGCATTAGCAGCTGATCCTAAGACCAAGGCTGTACCAAGTAAAACACTCGCTGCACCAAAGTGATACTTACGAATAGAAAATCGTTGTTGCATACTATACCAGTCAAATGATTTCTTATGTGAATGTTTCATTTTGAACTCCTAAGTAATATTTTATAATTCCTACTCTACAACTATTTAATATATAAATCAACACTATCCAAGGAATTACTATATCGTATTTCTGATTTTCAGAGCCAGTTATTATATTCTCTTTTTTTTGAATCGTCGGAACATTTTTTTAGCTCTAACATTATAGTTGATTAAAAACAGAAAAATGATATAATAAATTAAGGAGGAAATACCCTTATGAGAAACCTTTTATCCACGAAAGATCAGCGACAATTACGTTTAATGAAAATCCTAATTCAACATCGCGATTGGTTGAAATTACATGAACTTGCCGACAAGTTAGGATGTACTGAGCGAATCTTAAAAAGTGATTTAAATGAATTGCGTGCTGCATTTCCAACTATCGACATCCAATCTTCTGTTAACGGAATCATGATAGATTTAGAAGTTAACACTAGTGTAGAAGTTGTATATCAATATTTTCTAGCTCATTCTCAATCTTTTCAATTACTAGAGTATATGTTCTTCAATGAGGGGTTACCTATTTATCGAACAATAGAAAATCTTCACTCTAGTAATGCTAATCTCTATCGATTGGGTCGAAACATTTCAAAAACTCTGTCAACTCAATTCCAAATTGAACTATCATTTACTCCATCCGAGATACGTGGGAATGAGATTGATATACGCTATTTTTTTGCTCAATACTTTTCTGAGCGCTATTATTTCTTAGACTGGCCTTTTCCTGACCTTCCTGAGGAAGATTTAACAGAGTTTGTTGACTTCTTCTATAAAATCACGAATTATCCAATGCGATTTTCAATTTATAGAATGTACAAACTGATGATAGCTATCAGTATTTACCGCATCAAAAATGGTCATTTTATCGACTTACCAAATCATTTCTACGATGAATACTACCCTATTTTGGAAAGTATTCCAAATTTTGAAGAGATACTAGGCTATTTTTCTCAAGTATTTGAACTTGAAATCACTCCAGATATCATTGCACAAATTTTTATTTCCTTTATTCAAAGTAACATTTTCTTAGATCCTCAAGAATTCTTCAACTCTATAGAAGATAACAGTGAAGCAAGACACTCTTACCAATTACTGAGTCAAATATTAGAACGTCTAGCAAAACAATATAAGATTACTTTTACTAACCACGATGAGCTGATTTGGCATTTACACAACACTGCTTTCTTTGAAAGACAGGAAATCTTTTCTACCCCAATCTTATTTGAACAAAAAGCATTGACGATTAAAAAATTCGAAGTTTACTTCCCAGACTTTATGGGAAGTGCACGTCAAGAACTGGCTCAATATCGTCAGGCAATTGGACAGCATGACCATCCTGAACAGTTGGAACACTTGACGTATACCCTATTGACCCATGCTGAAAACCTCTCTACTCAGTTGTTAGAAAATCGACCACCTATCAAGGTTTTGATTATCAGTAACTTTGACCATGCTATATCCCTTACCTTTGTTGATATGCTTTCCTATTACTGTAATAACCGCTTTACCTTCGATACTTGGGATGAATTGAAAACAAGTCCTGAGATTTTAAATCAGACAGATTACGATATCATCGTGTCTAATTTCTATATTCCAGGAATTACCAAGAAGTTTATTTGTCGAAATCATCTGTCAATCATGGATTTGGTTAATCATCTTAACTGTTTATCAAATGAGATTCATATATCCAATACTTTATAAGTTATCAAAAAAGTCAGCATGATTCTGCTGACTTTTTCTTTTATCTATTTTCTATACTTCCTTTACAAAAACCAATTCCTGTAGTTGGGACAGGTCTTCTCTGTAAACAAATCCTGCAAAGCTTAAGCGACGAGCTTCCTCCACCGTTTGTACTTGATTTTCTATCAGCGCTGTCAGGAAGGCACCACGCGCTTTCTTAGAAATGGTTGAATGAATCTTCAGCTGACCACCCTTGTCCTCCATGAATTTGAAGGTCACCATTTTTTCTCTAATTTCCTTAGAAAATACAGTCTCAAACTCGGATGACAAGAGGGAGAAAATCACTTTTTCCTGCTTCACAGCCTCATCATAGACTTGCTTCCAATGGCTCTTCAAAGTCTTACCAGCGACTTTTAACTTCATCAAAAAGTCCAAACGGTGAGGTGCCATAGGTGACAAGGCTGGAACGACTCCGTACAAAGCCGAGGTAATAAAAACATGATTTTCAAGATAGGCCTGTTCTGCATCGTTCAATTTGTCTCGCTTAATGTGGCGATACATAAGCCCATCAAAAAGTTTCAAGGCTGGATAGTGTTGAGCAGTTTGCTTTTTCAAGGCTTGGATATGTTGAAATTCTTCCTCAGCTTTTTCAGCTGATACCTTATAAAAACTCTTCAATTGACTAGCAGAATAGAGGGCCAAGGCATCAAGTACGGCCTGACTTTCTGGTTTTAAAGAAGTTGCTTCGATACTTGGCAAGTCTGTGTTCATTTCTTTTGCTGTTGGGATTAAAATTTTCATATTGATAGTGTAGCATATTTTTTAGCCACAACCAAGAAGTTTATCTGAAAAGAGACTGGGAAAAGGCTTAAAAATCAGAGAAACGCATAATATCCGGTGTTGAAAAACCTTGATACTATGCGTTTTATTATGAAAAGATTTACTTCATTTTTTCCTGAAATTGAGTTTTTGCCCTACCTCTCCTCTTACTGAACTTTAAAGGTCTTGAGATAGTTATCTTTTCCGACTTGACCTTCGAAGGTTTTACCATTTTCAAGGTAAGGGAGGTCATCAGATACTGAGGCCTTGACCTTGTATATCTTACCATCAACTTTAAAGAAGTAGACGGTGTCGCCCTTGATAACAGCTGATTTGAGGTCTGCCACCACACCCTTGATACTTTCTGTCGTTTCATTATCAATTTCAAGGTCGTTTTTATTGGCGTACTTGCTGAGCAGTTCTTCTACTGTAGTAGCTACGATAACATTTTGGTACTCGACTGCATCAACCAAAGCGTACTCTTTGACCAAGCCAGCATTGTCCTTCAAGCCCATGATGTAGAGAGGCTTGTCATTGAGGTTGATGAGGATTGGGAAGGTTGCCTTGTAGGATTTCTCCTGAACAGCACCTTCGGCTGATTCACGGGCTGATTCTTCTGTCGCAGAAGCCAAGCTATACTTAGTGATTTCTCCTGTTCGCATATTTTCTAGGATAAAACCAAGATTACTTTCATCTGCATTGGCCGATGTCACACCTGTGTAGAGGTAAATATCATTACCGATAGACAAGTAATTATAGCCCTTGGTAGTCTGGGTCACATTTTTCTTGGAAATCATGGCATTCCAGAAACCATCCTTGTACTTGCCGTTGTAGTTGATTTGCTCGATGGTCTCCTCAGCTGGATAAACCCTGTCCACCCATTCCGGAACATCTGCCAAGCTGTATTCCTTGGTCTCTCCATTTGTGGCGTCCAAGATAATGACTGAAATAGGACGAGGAACTGCTAAGCCAAATTGCTTTTGGTAAACCGTTGCTACATAGAAAGGATTGCCCTCATCGTCCACCTCAAAAGATGGAGTTTTGAAGATTTTGGTTGGATACTTAAAGCGCAGGTGACGCTTGACATCACGGTTAAAATACTCCGAGTCTGAATATTTGATTGGTGTCTTCAAGTCCACCAAGTTGGCATTTCCAGTTACCATGTCCACCTTGATATACTCGCCGATTCCTTTTGCTTGATTGTTAAACCACTTGATAGGGTCTGCATATTCTAGTGGCGTCACTCGATAAGGTTTTCCATCAATCGTCAGTTGGGTATAGGTGTCTGCGGCTACGTACTGCGACACCTTATCCGTTAGGGAACCCAAGTAGCGGTCCCCAATTTTTTCAGCGGTACTTCTATCTAAGATAGGAACCTTACTGGTGTCAGTCTTAGGAAATTCAGTAAAGTCTTTTTCCGTCACCGTGACTACATTGGCATAATTTTTAGCCTGAAAAATGCTGGAGGTCACCAAGGAAACTAAACCAGCTAAGAGAAGAATTCCTCCAATAGAAGCTAAAAGGATTTTCCCTAATCGATTGATTTTGAAACTCTCAAAATTTAAAGCAGCTTCCGCCTTGCCGTGGCGCACATGAACCGTTTTGACAAGGTTTATCCCCTTGCCAAATCCAAATAAGATTGCTACAACCAGCAAATGCCCACAGAGGAAAAAAAGAAATTCCCAGCTGGTCAGGTTAAGAGGCGGTAAAAAGATATACCAGGTCGTTGCGATAAAAATAAGTTCGAAGACTATTCGTTTCATTTGCTTTCCTCCTAAATGATTCGTCCTTCCAAGTGATCCAGTTCATGCTGACAAATCTGGGCTGGGAAACCTGTCAAGGTAATGGTCTGTTCTTGCCACTTGCTGTCACGATAGGCAACCCTTATGGTTTCATAACGCTTAGTAGGTCTCACACCTGTCAAGGACAAACAGCCTTCCTCTGTCTCATAAGGTCCTTCAAAGGACAGGAGCACTGGATTAAACATGACCACAGGAACCAAGCCCAGATTAAAGATAATCACGCGCTTCTGCACACCAATCATATTGGCAGCCAGACCGACACAAGTCTCACGATTTGCTAAGAGTGTATCCTGCAAATCTCTGGCGAGATACAGATCATCCTGACTTGCCGGCTGAGATACCTGAGATAAAAACAAAATATCCTTCACAATTTTCTTTTCCACTTCTGCTCACTCCTCTTGCTTTTTACTATATTATAGCAATTATAGCACAAAAGACGGCAACTGCAAGCCCTTTCCCTTAACTGTAGCAAAAAGCCATCCGAAGATGACTTTTTCTTTTTAAATCGCATTCTTGTCAAAGCCGAGTTTACGTTGGATAAACTTAACAATTTCGACGATAATAATCATTGAGAAGCTTCCGCCCATAACGATTCCCCATTGTGACAAGTCTAGTTTGGTTACGTGGAAGATTCCTTCAAGTGGTTCTACGACGATTGTTGCCATGAGAAGAATGAAGGATACCAAGATAGACCAGTTAAAAGTCTTAGACTTAAATGGGCCAACTGTCAAGATGGATTGGTAAACAGACTTGACATTGTAGGCATGGAAGAGCTGAATCAAACCAAGGGTTGCAAAGGCCATAGTAAGGGCATCCGCATGAATGGCATGATTGTCACCCACATGAACTGGGTAAGCAATCGCAAGGCCATAAACACTCATAACAATAGCTGCTTGGAGTACACCTTGATAGATGATAGAACTCAAAACACCACCTGAGAAGAAGCTTGCCTTGCGTCCACGTGGTTTATGATTCATGACACCAGGCTCAGCTGGCTCAACACCTAGAGCGATAGCTGGGAAGGTATCGGTTACCAAGTTGATCCACAAAAGATGAACTGGCTGTAATACATCCCAACCAAACAAGGTTGATAGGAAGATAGTTAATACTTCAGCAGTATTGGCAGAAAGCAGATACTGAATAGTCTTTTGAATGTTTGAGAAGACCTTACGTCCTTCTTCAACTGCCACAATGATAGTCGCAAAGTTATCATCTGCAAGGATCATGTCAGATGCACCCTTAGAAACCTCTGTACCAGTGATTCCCATACCGATACCGATATCGGCTGTTTTCAGAGCTGGCGCATCATTGACACCATCACCTGTCATGGCAACGACTTTACCTTGTTTTTGCCAGGCCTTGACGATACGAACCTTGTGTTCTGGAGACACACGGGCATAAACAGAGTATTGACCAACTACTTTTTCAAAGTCTTCATCTGACAGTTCGTTGAGTTCGGCACCAGTTAAAACGTGGCCTTCTGTATCGTTTGCCTCGATGATTCCCAAACGTTTGGCAATAGCTTCTGCGGTGTCTTGATGGTCACCCGTAATCATGATTGGACGAATTCCCGCTTCCTTAGCCACACGAACAGCCTCAGCTGCCTCAGGACGTTCAGGGTCAATCATCCCAATCAAACCAGTAAAGATTAAATCATTTTCCAGTTCTTCAGAAGTAAGATTTTCTGGAATGCTGTCAATAATCTTATAAGCACCTGCAAGGACACGCAAGGCTTGGTGAGCCATTTCAGAGTTGTTTGTATGAATGAGGTTTGTAACCTTCTCATCAATCGGAGCAATATCCCCAGCCTTATCACGAAGAACACAGCGTTTCAAGAGTTGGTCTGGCGCACCCTTGACTGCTACAAGGAAACGACCGTCTGGCAATGGATGAACCGTTGACATGAGCTTACGATCAGAGTCAAATGGCAACTCAGCCACACGTGGATATTTCTCTAAGAAACCTTTGACATCGTAACCCTTGTCCAAGGCATACTGGATGAAGGCTGTTTCAGTAGGGTCACCAATCAAGTTTCCTTCCACATCAATTTTCGTATCATTGGCCAAGACAACTGAACGAAGCAGGGGCATTTCAAGACCCAGTTCAATGTCATCAGCTGAGTCATGTAGGACTGCATCATAGAAGACTTTTTCAACGGTCATCTTGTTCATGGTCAACGTACCAGTCTTATCAGAAGCGATGATTTCTGTTGAACCAAGAGTTTCAACTGCTGGCAACTTACGAACGATTGAGTTTCGTTTGGCTAAAACTTGAGTACCAAGGGCAAGAACAATAGTTACGATAGCTGGGAGCCCTTCTGGAATAGCTGCAACGGCAAGGGCAACAGAGATCATCAACTCACCGAGTGGATTTTTCCCTTGAATGAAAACACCCACTACAAAAGTAACAAGTGCAATAACCAAGATAGCATAGGTCAAGACTTTAGAAAGGTTGTTCAAGTTTTGTTTAAGTGGTGTGTCTGTCTCATCCGCATCTTGAAGCATGCCAGCGATATGACCAACTTCAGTGTACATACCTGTATTGACAACAACACCCATCCCACGACCATAGGTCACGTTAGAGTTTTGGAAGGCCATATTGACACGGTCACCAATACCAGCATCTGCAGCAAGTTCAACTGTCAAGTCTTTTTCGACTGGCACAGACTCACCTGTCAAAGCTGCTTCTTCGATTTTAAGAGAGTTGGCTTCTAGCAAACGTAGGTCTGCAGGCACTACATCACCAGCTTCAAGAGCTACGATATCACCTGGTACCAATTCTTTAGAGTCAATCTCCGCCATATGCCCATCACGAAGAACGCGGGCAGCTGGACTAGACATGGATTTGAGGGCTTCGATAGCTTCTTCTGCTTTCCCTTCTTGGTAAACACCAAAGGCAGCGTTGATGATAACCACAGCTAGGATGATGATGGCATCTGCGATATCTTCTCCACCAGAAGTCACGACTGACAGGATAGCTGCCGCAACTAGGATGATAATCATCAAATCCTTAAATTGCTCGATAAATTTGACCAGGATTGATCGTTTCTCGCCTTCTTCGAGTTCATTGTGGCCAAATTCTGCAAGGCGCTTTTCCGCCTCACTTGATGACAAACCTTGCTCGGTCGCATCCACAGCCTGCAAGACCTCTTCAGGACTCTGAGTGTAAAACGCTTGGCGTTTTTGTTCTTTTGACATGTGTCTCCCTCCTTGACATTGTGTGCAAAACAAACTCTCTTTCTGTCATATCTTTTCACGACAAACAAAAAGAGACCTGTTAATCATAATAAGTCTCGCTGTTTAAGATAGTGCCGGAAAGCATACTTTTCAGTATAAAATTCGGAATGACGACACTATCACAGGTTTCTGCCAGCTACTCCCTTGAGTAGTACTATTATACCAAATTTTGAAAAGTTTTCAAAGAGTAAAAACTGCCTTATTTGAATTTTCCCTTGAAAACCAGTATAATGGTAGAATGCTATATGACTAGAAAGGAAGTTGAATGAAGCAATCTATTTCAAATCTCAAGTTGGCTGAGCGTGGGGCCATTATCAGCATTTCTACCTACCTGCTCTTGTCTGCAGCCAAATTAGCTACTGGGCATCTTCTTCATTCATCCAGTTTGGTGGCCGATGGTTTTAACAACGTGTCGGACATCATTGGAAATGTGGCCCTCTTGATTGGGATTCGGATGGCGCGCCAGCCTGCAGACCGAGACCACCGTTTTGGCCACTGGAAGATTGAAGATTTGGCTAGCTTGATCACTTCTATCATCATGTTCTATGTCGGCTTTGATGTACTAAGGGATACCATTCAAAAGATTCTCAGCCGAGAAGAAACGGTCATTGATCCTCTTGGTGCAACTCTAGGAATCATTTCTGCAGCGATTATGTTTGTGGTTTATCTCTACAACACTCGCCTCAGTAAGAAATCCAACTCCAAGGCATTAAAGGCTGCCGCCCAAGACAATCTTTCAGATGCTGTTACTTCACTTGGAACTACCATCGCCATCCTAGCCAGCAGTTTCAATTATCCGATTGTGGATAAACTGGTTGCCATTATCATCACTTTCTTTATCTTGAAAACGGCCTATGATATCTTCATCGAGTCCTCCTTTAGCCTTTCAGATGGCTTTGACGACCGTTTGCTTGAGGATTATCAAAAGGCCATTATGGAAATTCCCAAAATCAGTAAGGTCAAATCGCAAAGAGGCCGTACCTATGGTAGCAACATCTACCTCGATATTACGCTAGAAATGAATCCTGACTTGTCTGTTTTTGAGAGTCACGAGATTGCAGATCAGGTCGAGTCTATGCTGGAGGAACGTTTTGGAGTCTTTGATACCGATGTCCATATCGAGCCAGCACCTATCCCTGAGGATGAAATTTTAGACAATGTCTATAAAAAATTGCTCATGCGCGAGCAATTGATTGACCAAGGAAATCAACTGGAAGAACTCTTGGCTGATGATTTTGTCTATATTCGCCAGGATGGAGAGCAGATGGATAAAGAGGCTTATAAGGCCGAGAAAGAGTTGAATGCTGCTATCAAGGACATCCAGATCAATTCCATCAGTCAGAAGACCAAACTCATCTGCTATGAGTTAGATGGTATCGTCCATACCAGTATCTGGCGTCGCCACGAAACTTGGCAAAATATTTTTCATCAAGAAACCAAAAAAGAATAGAGAAATCCTGTCCATGAGACGGGATTTTTCTATTCTTCTAACTATCAAATTCACTTAGGTATTCATAGCGTTCGTATTTTTCAAGGAGTGCTTCGTTTTTCTCATCCAGTTCTTTTTGGAGAGTAGCTAGCTTACCAAAGTCAGAACCATTGGCCTGCATTTCCTCTTCAATAGCAGCGATACGATTTTCCAAGGCTTCAATATCACCTTCAATGCTTGCCCACTCCTGCTTTTCTTGGTAGGTCATGCGTTTCTTGTCTTCTCGAACCTTGACGACTTTTTCCTTTTCGGCTTTTTGCACTTGATTAGCCATTTCTGTTTCAAAGGCTTTTTCATCAAGATAATCGGTATAATGACCAAAGAAAGGACGAATTTTACCATCCTCAAAAGCGAGAATCTTAGTCGCTACCTTATCCAAGAAATATCGGTCGTGACTAACAGTCAAAACTGGACCAGCAAAGCCTTGCAAGAAATTCTCCAAAACTGTCAAGGTTGCAATGTCCAAATCATTTGTTGGCTCGTCCAAGAGGAGAACATTTGGTTTTTCCAAGAGCAGTTTGAGGAGATAAAGACGCTTTTTCTCTCCACCTGACAATTTCTCAATCAAGGTTCCATGCGTTGAACGTGGGAAAAGAAACTGCTCCAGCAGCTCTGCAATCGAAGTCGTAGAACCACCGCTGGTCTTGACCTCTTCTGCCACTTCCTGCAAGTAATTGATCACTCGCTTGCTTTCATCCAAGCCCTCAATTTGCTGAGAGAAATAGGCGATACGAACAGTTTCCCCAATCACAACTTGTCCTACTGTCGGCTCAAGACTGCCTGCAATCAAGTTGAGGAGGGTTGATTTTCCAACACCGTTGTCCCCAACGATTCCGATGCGGTCTTTGGCCTGAACTAAGAGATTAAAATCTTGCAAAATGGGCTTGTTTTCATAGGCAAAAGAAACATCCTGAAACTCGATAACTTTCTTCCCAATCCGACTGGTTTCAAAGTTCATGGTCAAGTCTGTCTCAGCAACACCACCTGAAACTTCTTTCTTTAAATCATGGAAACGATTGATACGAGCCTGCTGCTTGGTCGCACGCGCCTGCGGTTGTCTGCGCATCCAGGCCAATTCTTGCTTATAAAGTTGTTCTTTTTTGTGAAGAAGAGCCGCATCGCGCTCATCTTGTTCAGCCTTAAGGCGAACATAGTCCTGATAATTGCCTTGATACTCGGTCAAGCCTGCGCGATCCAATTCGAAAATTCGAGTTGACAAAGCGTCTAGGAAATAGCGATCGTGGGTAATAAAAAGGACGGTCTTCTTTGAATTTTTCAAAAAGAGGGTCAGCCACTCAATAGTCGCAATGTCCAGATGGTTGGTCGGCTCATCCAGAAGCAAAAGGTCGTGATTGCCAAGTAAGACTTGTGCCAACTGAACCCGTCTTCTCAGACCACCTGACAATTCCCCAACAGGAGTAGATAAGTCCTGAATCCCCAGCTTGCTGAGAACAGTCTTGACCTGACTCTCAATTTCCCAAGCTTGGAGAGAATCCATCTCTGCCATGACCCGTTCCAAACGCGCCTGTTTGTCCTCACTATAGTTGAGCATGATCAATTCATACTCACGAATGAGCTGGATTTCCTTGAGGTCGCTGGAGAGAACCGTATCCAAGACCGTCTTGCTATCATCAAAATCAGGATCTTGGGTCAAGTAACCAATCTGGTAATCATTCTTAGCTGAAAAGGGACTGACATCCCCATCAAATCCAGAAACACCAGAAAGGACGTCCAAAAGGGTAGTCTTTCCAGTCCCATTGACACCAATCAAACCAATTCTATCTAGATCATGGATGATAAAGGAAATATCCTTAAAAACGGTCTTATCACCGACGGATTTACTTAGTTTTTCAACGATAAAATCACTCATTTTTTCTCCCTCAGATAAGCATGTATGGCTTGACGGTCATTTTCCAATTCTCCATCGACAATGGCATACTCAATCTCTGTTAAAATCTCTCCCAAATCCGGACCTGGTTGATAGCCATATTCCTTAATCAAAATGCCACCATTAATCTGAATTTCTTTCTTGTCATGAATGGTCAAACTCTGGTAAGTTTCTTTGATGGCTTGTGGGTTGACTTCCTTTCCTTGGGCCTGACGAAGGCTTTCAGCTTGTAGAAGGGAATCCAAGTCAAAGCGGTAACAATCGCGCTTGCTCATCTCTCCTTCTTCTCGCAAAGCCAAAATGGTCAACAAATCCTGAACCTGCTTGGCAAACTGGCGTGAGGTCTTCCAATATTTCAAAAATGGCTGTGCATCTTTAATCTCCAAAGCCCACAATAGAGCTGCCCAAGCTTGTTCAGAAGATTCAAAAGTGAAATCAGTCTCCAAATCAAACAGTCTGTTGAGCTTGTCTTGGCTTCCTGCCATATCTGGAAGATAGTCATAAGCTTGACTTTCAATCATGGAAGACAGACCAACTCGCCAAAAAGGTGCCAGCAATAGTTTATCAAACTCAACGAAGGTGCGCTCCACAGAAATTTTCTCCAAGAGCGGAGTCAAAGTCTTCATCGCTTCAAAAGTTTCTGACTCAAGTTTAAAACCGAGACTGGCCTGAAAACGAAAACCACGCATAATACGTAAAGCATCTTCGTTGAAACGTTCACTAGCCACTCCAACTGCTCGCAAGACTTGGTTTTTCAAATCTTCTAAACCATGGAACAAGTCAATAATTTCGCCTGTCTCATCCAAGGCAAAGGCATTAACTGTGAAATCACGGCGCTTGAGGTCCTCTTCTAGCGAACGCACAAAGGAAACCGCACTGGGTCTACGATAGTCCACATAGACATCCTCTGTTCGAAAGGTTGTTACCTCATACTCCTCGTCCCCATCTAGGACCAAGACGGTTCCGTGCTCGATTCCGATGTCAGCTGTGCGAGGGAAAATCTGCTTGGTTTCTTCTGGATAGGAAGAAGTCGCAATATCCACATCGTGGATGGGGCGATTGAGGAGGGCATCTCGAACAGAGCCCCCAACAAAATAGGCCTCAAAGCCTGCTTCTTTAATTTTTTCTAATACTGGTAAAGCCTTCTGAAATTCAGAAGGCATTTGCGTTAATCTCATAATAAGTGTTCTAATCCATAGACAAGCTCATGACGCTTGACAACTTCTTTGATTCCCAAATTGACTCCTGTCATGAAGGAGCTGCGATCATAGGAGTCATGACGGAGGGTCAATCCTTCTCCCTGATTGCCAAAGATGACTTCCTGATGGGCTACCAAGCCTGGTAGACGGACTGAATGGATGCGCATGCCATCAAAATTAGCACCACGAGCTCCTGCAATCAATTCTTCCTCATCAGGCGCACCTTGTTGGATAGACTCTCGAACTTCTGCCATCAACTCAGCCGTTTTAATGGCTGTTCCACTCGGAGCATCTTTTTTCTTGTCATGATGGAGCTCGATAATCTCCACATTTGGGAAATATTTGGCAGCCTGCGCCGCAAATTGCATAAGCAAGACAGCTCCCAAGGCAAAGTTGGGAGCAATCAAGCCACCCAAATCTTGTTCACGAGAAAATGCTTTTAGTTCTGCAATTTCTTCACTAGTAAAGCCTGTTGTTCCTACGACAGGAGCAAAGCCATTTTCAAGAGCAAAGCGTGTATTTTCGTAGGCAACGGCTGGTGTAGTAAAATCTACCCAGACATCAGCCTCAAATCCAACCAAGGCTGCCTTATCATTGAAGACAGGAATGCCTTTCCATTCTGATTCAGACTCAAAAGGATCCAAAACTGCGACCAAGTCCAAGTCTGGATCAGCCAAGACCATCTGACAAGCAGCTTGGCCCATCTTTCCCTTAAAACCGGCAATAATTACTCGAATACTCATCTCTACTCCTATTCAAGATACAAAGGACCTTAGCTGCCCATGAAAAATAGGGAATGACGCTGACTTTCCATGAAAGGCAAGACAGGCATCTTTTTTCAAGAGGCAGATAGTCCGTGTTCAATTGCTATTTCTTAACTAGCCTAGAAACGCCAACTAAATCACTGGAATATAACCCAGAGCAATACTTCCTGCTCCTAAGTGTGTCCCAATGACACTACCAAATGTAGCAAGTGAAATATCCGTACCTACTTCAGATTCAAGTAAGTGCTGACGCAATTCTTCAGCCTTTTCAGGAGCATTCCCGTGAATGACAATGATACGGTATTGGCCTGAAGCTGTTGCTTCCTTGATAATCTCAATTAAACGCTTGGTTGCTTTCTTTTCAGTACGAACTTTTTCGTACACTTCAATCACACCTTGGTCATTAAAATAAAGAATCGGCTTAATGCTTAGCAGATTGCCCAAAATCGCAGCTCCATTTGAAAGGCGTCCCCCTTTAACCAAGTGGTCCAAGTCATCCACCATGATGAAAGCAGATGTGTGACTAATCTGAATAGCTAGCTTATCCTGAATAATGGCAAAGTCATCGCCCTGGTCTCGCCAGTTAAAGACACTTTCAACCATGATACCCAGAGGAGCACTTGTGATCAAAGTGTCTGGAAAAGCAATGGTTAAGCCCTCATAGTCATCCACCATATACTGGATATTTTGGTAAAAACCTGAAATTCCAGAAGATAGGAAAAGTCCCAAAGCATGTGTATAACCTTGTTCTTTGAGCGAAGTTAGAATCTCATCTAACTTGGCAATACTTGGTTGACTGGTCTTAGGCAATTCAGAGGCCTGAGCCATTTTTTGGTAAAATTCCTCAGCAGTCAGATTGATGCCTTCGACATACTCCTCACCATCAATATTGACAGGAATATCCAAAACAAATAAATCTTCTCTTTGCAAGGTATCTGCACTGAGATAGGCAGAGGAATCTGTGATAACAGCTAATTTCATATTAGAACTCCAAATTGATTCCTGGTAAGTCTAATGCAATTTCAGTTACTTCGTAAGTTAAACGGTTGAGCATATTCAAACATGGACGAGCCAAGGTTTCCACTTCTTCTTGGTTCAATTCACTTGGTTCATTAACAATACGGCCATCGATATGGTTCACTTGTGAAATGGTTCCACTGATGACAAACTTATCAAATACAATCATAAAACTCAAGACAACAATCAAGGAAGTCACTTGATTTTCTTGGTCATGTTGAATCAATTGGAAGTTCACATCTACCTTAGTTTCAGGAGCTCCATTTTCATTTTCCCATTCAAAATTACGCGCATCAAAATGATACTGACTAACAAATTCTTGTTCACGTTTAAGATTCATGTCTTTCTCCCTCGGCTACAATATTATAAGCTATTGTACCATAATTTTTTATTTTCATCTAGTTTTCTAGGATTTAGTCAATCCCAATTTCAGCTCGGACTACGTCTGCGATGGTATCAACATAGTAGTCCACTTCTTCTGTTGTAGGTGCTTCTGCCATAACACGCAAGAGGGGTTCTGTTCCACTTGGACGAACAAGGATACGCCCGTTCCCCGCCATTTCTTCTTCCATCTTCTCGATGATATCCTTGATAGCTGGAACTTCCATAGCCTTTTCCTTCATGGCATTTTCCACTCGGATATTGACTAATTTTTGTGGATAAATGGTTACTTCTGCTGCCAACTCTGACAAGCTCTTACCAGTTTCCTTCATGATTTTTGTCAATTGGACAGCTGATAATTGACCATCACCAGTTGTATTGTAATCCATCAAGATGACGTGACCAGACTGTTCACCACCGAGGTTGTAGCCTGATTTTCTCATTTCTTCCACAACATAGCGGTCGCCAACTGCAGTGACTGCCTTGTTAATGCCTTCACGGTCCAAGGCCTTGTGGAAGCCAAGGTTGGACATAACAGTTGTCACAATTGTATTTTGCGCCAATTGTCCTTTTTCAGAAAGATATTTTCCGATGATGTACATAATCTTGTCACCATCAACGATGTCGCCATTTTCATCAACAGCAATCAAACGGTCACTGTCTCCGTCAAAGGCCAAACCAATAGCTGAGCCGCTTTCTTTGACCACATCTTGAAGAGCTTCTGGGTGAGTTGAACCAACATTAAGGTTGATGTTAAGACCATCTGGTGTTTCCCCGATAACAGTTAATTGAGCGCCAAGGTCTGCAAAGATTTGACGGGCACTTGTAGACGCCGCACCGTTTGCTGTGTCCAAGGCAACCTTCATTCCCTCAAGAGGAGTTCCAGTTGAAACAAGATAGCCTTCATACTTACGCAAGCCTTCTGGATAATCTACCAAGGTTCCCAAGCCTTCTGCACTTGGACGAGGAAGAGTATCTTCCGCAGCGTCTAGCAAGGCTTCAATTTCTGCTTCTTTTTCATCGTCCAGTTTGAAGCCATCACCGCCAAAGAACTTAATTCCGTTATCAAGGGCTGGATTGTGGCTAGCAGAAATCATGACACCAGCACTTGCTCCTTCAGTTTTTACCAAGTAAGCTACTGCTGGTGTCGCCAAAACACCTAGTTTGTATACGTGAATACCAACTGAAAGAAGACCAGCTACCAAGGCAGATTCTAGCATTTCCCCAGAAATACGTGTATCACGTCCTACAAAAACTTTCGGTGCTTCCGTTTCATGTTGGCTAAGAACATAGCCTCCAAAACGTCCTAGTTTAAAGGCCAATTCTGGCGTTAATTCTACATTAGCTTCTCCACGGACTCCATCAGTCCCAAAATATTTACCCATTTTTATAAAATCCTTTTCCTATTTTTAATTCGTTTTTGAACTAGTTGCTTTCGTTGACGAAGATGTCTCCGACGAACTGCTTGTTGTTGAATTTGATGTGCTTGAACTTGGTGCTACTGGTTTTGTAGTCACCTTCATTGTCGTGTCGAACGGAGTAATAACTGCCGGTAAGACAACACCATTGCGATCGATTGCCTGCAAAGGTACTGAACCACTGTAATTACCTGTTATTCGTTCGCTGGTTGGTAAAAGCGCAATAACTTTGTCAATCTTAGCTAATGTTTCCTGGTCAGTTGTGACCGAAACTCGTTCGTTTGACACGGTTATACTATCAATTTGTAACTTGGGATCAATCTGGCTTTGGTCAACTTGTGGCACAACAAGCATCCCATCTCGCTTAACCTTCTTCCCAACTTTCACTGTAATCTTTTGAGGCGTTGCCACAGCGGTCAATCCACTTGGAAGATTTTCAATATTCAAGGGAACTTCAATCGTTCCAACACTGGCATCCGTCAAATCAGCAGTTACCTTAAACTTACGAGTGCTCTCCTGCATTTCGCTGGCCAAGGTCACACGATTGGCTCCGGTTAATACCACTGAAACTTCTGATGCAAATCCGCTAATGAAATACTGGTCATCATCATAGTGAATAACAATAGGAACGTTCGTTATCGTATTGGTGTAGGTTTCTGATTTGACCTGCCTTGCGGTATTGCTATTTTGAAAGTTGGTTGACGTTGCATAGATGAATAAGATACAAGCAAAAAAGAGAGATGAAATGATGTATAGACTATTTTTTCTCATATTTCCAACCTCCTAACAAACGGTCCTTGAAACTGACTTTTTCCTCAACGGCTGGCAAAAGAATTGCTCGTAGCTCTGCTTCAAATTCTTCAATCGTCAAATCGTGCTTGAAAACACCGTTATAGGTAATAGAAATGCCACCTGTTTCCTCTGAGACGATGAAGGTCAAGGCATCGGATACTTCTGACAAACCGATAGCCGCCCGGTGTCTGGTCCCAAATTCCTTTGAAATCCCTGTGCTTTCTGTCAAGGGAAGATAGGCAGAGGTTACTGCTATTCGATTTTCTCTGATAATCACAGCACCATCGTGTAGGGGAGTGTTGGGGATAAAGATATTAATAAGGAGTTCAGCTGAAATATTGGCATCCAAAGGAATCCCTGTCGCAATGTATTCTTGTAAGGTCCGAACTCGTTGGATGGCAACCAGAGCACCAATCTCACGAGGACTCATATATTCAACCGACTTGACAAAGGCACGAATCATTTGCTCCTCTGCACTAATTTGAGCAGTAGAAAAGAAATCTGTCGCCCTTCCCAAGCGTTCCAAACCAGTCCGAATCTCTGGAGAGAAGATAACAACCGCAGCAATAACCCCATAGGTGATAATCTGATTAATCAACCAAGAAATCGTTGTTAAATCAAGGATATTGGCCACAACCTGGGCTAATACAAAGATCACGACCCCACGCACCAAAATCATAATCTTGGTGCCAGCTATCGCTTTTGTAAAACGATATAAAATATAGGCCACAATCAAAATATCAAACAGATTGATGGCAATACTCCAAGGACTAGAAAACAAGCTAGTCCAATATTGCAGATTGGATAATTGTTGAAAGTTCATCTGCTGTCTCCTCTCTGTCCAAACACGTTCCTTTCTATTATACCATTTTTCTGGCATTTTTTTCCCTATCCTACTTCATTTTAAATTAAGGAAAAATATGATAAAATAAACTGATACTCAATGAAAATCAAAGAGCAAACTAGGAAGCTAGCCGCAGGCTGTACTTGAGTACGGTAAGGCGACGCTGACGTGGTTTGAATTTGATTTTCGAAGAGTATGACTAGAAAAAACAAAGGAGAAACCATGTCTCAACTCTATGATATTACCATTGTAGGTGGTGGTCCTGTCGGGCTTTTTGCAGCCTTCTATGCTCATCTACGCCAAGCCAAGGTCCAAATCATCGACTCTCTTCCCCAACTCGGTGGACAACCTGCCATTCTCTATCCTGAAAAGGAAATTTTAGACGTACCGGGATTCCCAAACCTGACTGGAGAAGAGTTGACTAACCGTCTAATCGAGCAATTAAATGGCTTTGATACCCCTATTCATCTCAACGAAACGGTTCTTGAGATTGAAAAACAAGAAGAAGGCTTTGTAATTACAACTTCTAAAGGAAGTCACCTGTCTAAAACAGTTATCATCGCTATGGGTGGCGGTGCCTTCAAACCACGTCCTCTAGAACTAGAAGGCGTTGAGGACTATGAAAATATCCACTACCACGTTTCCAACATCCAGCAATATGCTGGTAAGAAAGTGACGATTCTTGGTGGAGGAGACTCGGCTGTGGATTGGGCTTTGGCTTTTGAAAAAATTGCGCCAACTACCCTTGTCCACCGCAGAGATAATTTCCGCGCCTTGGAACACAGTGTCCAAGCCTTGCAAGAATCATCTGTGACCATCAAGACACCATTCGTCCCTAGCCAACTCCTTGGAGATGGAAAAACACTCGATAAACTTGAAATCACAAAAGTCAAATCTGATGAAACAGAAACTATTGACCTAGACCACCTCTTTGTCAACTATGGTTTCAAATCTTCTGTTGGTAACCTTAAAAACTGGGGTCTGGACCTCAACCGTCACAAGATTATCGTCAATAGCAAGCAAGAATCTAGCCAAGCAGGTATCTATGCTATCGGTGACTGTTGCTACTATGACGGAAAAATTGATCTGATTGCGACAGGGCTTGGAGAAGCACCAACCGCTGTTAACAATGCCATTAACTACATCGACCCAGAACAAAAAGTACAACCAAAACACTCTACTAGTTTATAGAAAAAGAACCACGAGTCACATAGGATTCGTGGTTTTATAGTTCATCGGCTAATTTGTTAGATCATATTTCCCCCTTCTTTAACAAAAATAAAAATGCCTATCAAACTGATAAAACATGTGATATAATAGGGACGGCACTAACAATACGCCTTGGAAAAGGAGGTATTACAGATGCTAGAACTTCTCAAAATAGTACTTATCGCAGTCATCGAGAGTATCATCTCATGGCTGGTGACTCGTTGGTTAGACGATCACTTCGACAAGTAACCTTCCTGGTTAGTGCTATCTAACCCAGAAAAAAATCCCCTCAGTATTGCAGTACCGAGGGGATTTCTGTTAGCACTAAAATGCTAGAACTTCTCAATTCCCCTTTATTATCTCACATACTCTATTTAATTGTCAAGAAAGAGGTGTTTTATATCTTTATAACTCATCGGCTATCTTATTGATTTTTCTGAGTCTGTGGTTAACACCACTTTTGGTCAGAGGAGTGCTGAGACTATCTGCTAACTGCTGGATAGAGTAATCTGGGTGCTGAATTCGCAACTGCGCTACCTCCTGCAAATCTACTGGTAGATTTTCTAGGCCCATGATATCTTTGATTTTGCTGATATTGTTGATAGTCTTCATGCTGGCAGAAACTGTCCGAGCAATATTCGCCGTTTCAGCATTATTAGCACGATTAAGGTCGTTACGGGTTTCTCGTAAAATCTTAACTCGCTCAAAATCATCACGCGCCTTCATGGCTCCGATGACAATCAAGAAGTCCATAATATCTTCGGCTCGCTGGAGATAGGTCACAGCCCCCTTCTTGCGTTCAAGCACCTTGGCATCCAGTAAAAACTGCTGGAGAAGAGAGGCAATCCCTTGCGCGTGGTCCAGATAAACAGAACTGATTTCCAACTGGTACTTGCCTGACTCAGGGTCACGAATGCTGCCATTTGCCAAGAAAGCGCCACAGAGATAGGCACGGCCTGCTTCCTCGTCTGATAAAATCGCCCCATCAATACCTGTTTCCAGACCAAAGAACGAGTCTGCCAAGTGCAAATCACTCAATAAGTCCTGCACCTTTTCATCTGTAAAAACGGTATAGACCCGATTCTTACGAAGATTGCTCCGTTGGTGGTGTCGGATTTCCGATTTGATTTCGTAGAAATGGAGAAAGGACTCATAGAGGTGCCGAGCCAGTTTGGCATTTTCTGTCACGACAGACAAGGTCAAGCCCGAAGTCGAAAGACCGATGCTACCAGACATCTTGATAATGGCAGATAATTCATGCCGGCTCAGATGGTGCTGACCTAGAATTTCTTCTTTTACTGCTACTGTGAAACTCATTTTCTCACCTTTATAATGCGCATCAACTCATCCACGATCAAATCTCCATCGTGGAAGGCACCCCCATTTTCCAGACGAAGGAAGTTGGATGAAATCACACGCGGAACTTGTTTACAAAGGCCAGCAAAGTCATGTTCCACCTGTACCAAGTATTCATCAAAACGGTTGGAATTCATGTATTCCTGAGGCACTTTTTCAATATTCACCAAGACAGTATCGATAAAAGGTCGGCCAAGGTGACGATGCAAGACCTCTACGTGGTCACTATCTGTAAAGTGTTCCGTCTCCCCACGTTGGGTCATGATATTGCAGACATAGGCGATTTCTGCCTTGGTTTCCAAAAGTGCCTGCCCGATTTCCTTAATCACGATATTGGGCAAAATCGAGGTAAAGAGGGAACCAGGTCCGAGGACAATCATGTCACTTTCAAGAATGGTCTGCACTACTCGACGACTGGCCAGAGGCGTATCATCGTTGAGGGTATTGGTCACATAGACATGGTCAATCATGCCTGGATGGTCTGCAATATGACTCTCTCCAGCCACTTCTGTCCCATCCTGAAAGACCGCATGAAGGGTCAAAGGATGGTCACTGGAAGGATAAATCTTCCCTGTTGTATGGAAAAATTTGCTCAGTAACTGCATGGCATTATAGGTCGAACCCTGCATTTCTGACAAGCCAGCAATGATGAGATTACCCAATGGATGACCAGCAAAGGCTCCTGCATCTTCAGAAAAGCGATACTGAAAGACTTTCTCATAAAACTTAGGCATATCCGACATGGCCACAAGGACATTGCGGAGATCTCCTGGCGGTGTCAACTGCTGCATGTTTTTTCGGAGTTCACCTGATGAACCACCATCATCGGCCACCGTTACGATAGCAGCGATTTCCACATCTTTTTCACGCAGACTTTTAAGAATGACGGGGATCCCAGTCCCTCCACCAATCACCGTTATCTTTGGTTTTCTCATGAACGGTTTACCGTTTCCTTTCTTCGGTCTTTGTCGCGATGCCCTTCATTAACAGGCCAATTCTTGGATAAGTCCTGCGCCAAGCGTTTAGCAAAGGCCACACTACGGTGTTGCCCACCCGTACACCCCATGGCAATGGTCAAAACGGACTTACCTTCCTTTTGGTAACTTGGCAAAATCGGCTCAATCAAGGTCAACAAATGTTGATAGAAGTCTTCTGACTCAGGGTGATTCATGACATAGTCATAAACTGGTTCATCTACACCCGTTTGGTTTCGCAGTTCTGGAAGGTAGTATGGATTTGGCAAGAATCGGACATCAAAGACCAAGTCTGCATCAATCGGGATTCCATATTTAAAGCCAAAAGACATGACTTCGATACGGAAAGACTGGGCTTGTTCCTGATCAGAAAACTGCTCTGCAAGGGTTTTGCGCAGCTCACGTGGAGTAAGTTCAGTTGTATCCACCACATTTTGACTCATATTTTTCAAAGGCGCCAAGAGTTCACGTTCCAGCTTGATTCCATCCAAAATCCGTCCATCTGCAGCTAGAGGGTGACTTCGTCTAGTTTCCTTGTAACGAGCTACCAATTCTTTATCAGCTGCATCCAAAAAGAGAATTTTAAAGTCCAGTTCTTCCTTATTTTCCAACTCATCCAAAACAGCTTGAATTTCTGAAAAGAAAGAACGGCTACGCATATCCACTACCAAGGCCAACTTATGGTCGTCTTCCTTTGTTTCCACCAACTGCAAAAACTTAGGCAAGAGAGCTGGAGGCATATTGTCAATAGTAAAATAACCCAAATCTTCGAAGGACTGAATGGCAACTGTTTTCCCTGCGCCACTCATCCCTGTTACAATCACCAAGTGAAGTTGTTTCTTTGTCATCTTTTTCTCCTTATATCAAAAGAAGTTTGGCAACACCAAACTTCAACTAGCTTATCCAATCTCTGCGATGACTTCGATTTCGACTTTTACATCACGAGGAAGACGAGCTACCTCCACAGCTGAACGAGCTGGAAATTCCTCTTTAAAGGCCGTTTGGTAAACCTCGTTAAAAGGAACAAAGTCGTTCATATCGCTCAAGAAGCAAGTTGTTTTGACAACATGGTCAAAGTCTGTTCCTGCTTCTGCCAAAATAGCACCGATGTTTTTCAAGACTTGTTCTGTCTGTTCTTGGATCGTTTCTCCAACGATTTCCCCAGTTTCAGGAGATAGAGGAACTTGACCACTAGCAAACAAAAGGTTGCCAACGATTTTTCCTTGAACATATGGTCCGATAGCCTTTGGAGCTTTGTCTGTATGAATTGTTTTTGCCATTTCTTTACCTCATAATTTTTCTAAAATTGCATCCCAAGCTTGATCCATCCCTGCCTTGCTGACAGATGAAAAGAGAATAAAGTCGTCACTTGGGTCAAAGTTTAATTTCTTTTTGATTGCTGATTCGTGCTTGTTCCATTTACCACGAGGAATCTTGTCCGCCTTAGTCGCCACAATGATAACCGGAATCTCATAATACTTGAGAAATTCGTACATCTGTACATCATCTGCTGACGGGTCATGACGAAGGTCAACTAAACTAACCACCGCACGGAGATTTTCCCGAGTTGTTAGGTACTCCTCAATCATGCGCCCCCACTTTTCACGTTCCTTTTTAGAAACGCGGGCATAGCCATAACCAGGCACATCCACAAAGCGCATCTTGTCATCAATGTTAAAGAAGTTGAGAAGCTGGGTTTTACCAGGTTTCCCTGATGTTCGGGCTAGATTCTTACGGTTCAGCATAGTGTTGATAAAGCTAGATTTACCAACATTGGAACGCCCTGCTAGGGCAATCTCTGGCAGTTCATCCTGCGGATAGTGGGATTTATTGGCCGCACTGAGCAAGATTTCTGCATTGTGTGTATTAAGTTCCATAGTCACCTCTAGGCTGTTTCTAGGATTGGTTTATCCGTTCCATCGACAGCTTCTTTTGTGATGCGGACCAATTTCACATTTTCCTGACTCGGTACTTCAAACATGACATCTAGCATGGTTTCTTCGATAATCGAGCGAAGACCACGCGCACCGGTTTTGCGTTCGATAGCCTTATTGGCGATTTCTTGAAGGGCTTCGTCGTCAAATTCCAACTCGACATCATCATAAGATAGCAAGGTTTGGTACTGTTTCACCAAGGCATTTCTTGGCTCTTTCAAGATACGAACCAAGTCATCCACTGTCAATTGCTCAAGAGCTGCAAAGACTGGCAAGCGCCCAATCAACTCAGGGATAATACCAAATTTTTGAATATCCTCTGCGATGATTTCTTGCATGTATGAGCTATTTTCGTCAATCGCCTTATTGTTTTGACCAAATCCGATGACTTTTTCACCCAGACGTTGTTTGACGATTTCTTCAATGCCATCAAAGGCACCACCCACGATGAAGAGGATATTTTTTGTATCCACTTGAATCATCTCTTGTTGTGGATGTTTACGTCCACCTTGAGGCGGTACGCTGGCAACAGTTCCCTCGATAATCTTGAGAAGGGCTTGTTGCACCCCTTCACCAGAAACGTCACGTGTGATCGATACGTTCTCGCTCTTCTTGGCAATCTTGTCAATTTCATCTACGTAGATAATGCCACGCTCTGCACGCTCGATATTAAAGTCAGCAGCCTGCAGGAGTTTGAGGAGGATATTTTCCACGTCCTCACCTACATAACCAGCCTCAGTAAGTGCTGTCGCATCTGCGATCGCAAAAGGCACATTCAAGCTCTTAGCCAAGGTCTGGGCAAGGAATGTTTTCCCTGAACCAGTTGGGCCAATCATCAAGATGTTTGACTTCTGCAAATCCACATCTTCTGACTCTTCACGCGTATCGTGAAAATTGATGCGTTTGTAGTGGTTGTAAACCGCCACTGCCAAGGCACGCTTGGCACGATCTTGACCGATTACATAGTGGTTCAAGATATGGAGGAGTTCGATTGGTTTTGGAACTTCAGATAAGTCTGCCAAGACTTCTTCCGCCAACTCCTCCCGAATGATTTCTTGGGCCAACTCCACACATTCATTACAGATAAAGGCATTGTTGCCAGCGATTATTTTTTGTACTTCTTCTTGGCTTTTGCCACAAAATGAGCAATAAACCATCATATCATTTTTCCTAGTTGTAGGCATGATTTCCTTCCGTTCTATTCTATACTGTCATTCTATCTAAAATAAGGTCATGTAAAAGGCATGGACACTATTGACCAAATTAGTAAAGGCATTTAACCAGAGCAGGACAGAAAGTCCATAACGCTTTTTACGAAAAGCCTGTGCTCCTGCAAGCAAGCAGACCAAACACAGCATGGCTGTGAAAAAACCAAATATACTACGTTCCATTAGACTTCCTTTCTCTTGCGGTATTGGATGGTAAAATCATAAGGATTCTTCTCATCTTTAGTATAGGATTTGCTTGAAACTGTCTCAAAAAGGGACAAGTCAAACTCTTCAGGGAAATAGGTATCTCCCTCCACCCGAGCATGGATTTGAGTGACAATTACTTCATCCAAATAAGGTTCAAAAGCCTGAAAAATTTGCTTTCCACCGAGAATATAAAGATTCTTGTCTTGAGCCTGATACCAGTCGAGAACAGACTGGACATCCTGAAAAGTAGCAACCCCGTCTATCTTTTCTTCAGAATTACGCGTCAAAATCAAGGTCTCCCGTTTTGGAAGCAAGCGACGCCCCATCCCATCAAAGGTCACACGCCCCATCAAGATAGCATGATTAAGAGTTGTTTCTTTGAAGTGTTGCAGTTCTGCTGGTAAATGCCAAGGCAGACGATTGTCCTTACCAATCACACCCTCTTCATCCTGGGCCCAAATAGCTACGATTTTCTTAGTCATGCTTCCATCCTTTTCATTGATAGTACTATTTTATCAAAAAACTCGAAAAAAGACTGGTTTGGAATGCGTTCAGTTTGATAGAAAAGAAGCAGACTAGCTTTAGCCTGCTTCTCCTGTCCCTAGGACATACGTTTCTTTGCTTCTAATTCAATTTTTTTGACTACTTCTTGAATGTTCAATCCAGTTGTATCAAGGTAGACAGCGTCCTCTGCTTGTTTGAGAGGCGAAGTCTCACGATGACTATCCTTGTAGTCACGCGCAGCAATTTCCTCTTTTAGGGTTTCAAGGTCTGTTTCAATTCCCTTGGCAATATTTTCCTTGTAACGGCGTTCTGCTCTTTCATCAACAGAAGCTACTAAGAAAATTTTCAATTCTGCTTGTGGCAATACAACAGTCCCAATATCGCGACCATCCATGACAATCCCACCTTGCTGGGCAATCTCTTGTTGGAGAGAAACTAGTTTCTCACGTACTTCAGGAATTGCTGCAATAGCAGAAACATGATTGGTCACTTCATTTTCACGAATAGGATGAGTAATGTCCACATCTCCTACAAAGACAAGTTGTTCTCCAGTTTCTGAGCGCCCAAAGCTGATTGGATGCTGGTCCAATAAGGCTAAAAGTTCCTCAATTTCTTCCACTCCTAACTGGTGTTTCAGAGCCATATAGGTCGCCGCACGATACATAGCACCTGTATCTAGATAGGTATAACCAAAATTTTTAGCAATAATCTTAGCAACCGTACTCTTACCGCTTGAAGCTGGACCATCGATAGCAATTTGAATTGTTTTCATATCAACTCCTATTTGATTTTGATAACATCACCTGGATTAGCAAACCAAGACCCTGTAGCCATATGTCCAGGATTCAAGGCCTCTAGCTGAGCAATCGAGATTCCTGCACGAGCGGCAATGGTTGCTTCTCCTTCTCCAGCCTGAACTGTAATTGTCCCTTCACTATCAGTATGCTCTTCAGAATGACTTTCACTAGAAGAGCTCTCTGTAGAAGTTGCTTCTTCAGTCTTGCTAGATGAAGATGCGGATTCTTCTGTTACAGAGGTTGAAACAGGGGCAGATGAATCATAAAAATCTTTCAAGGCTGCTGTACGATTACTCCCTCCACTTGAAAGGTAAATCAATACTATTATCATTACTACAACAATCACGAAAAAGAGACTAGCTAGAATCGTCAAGACACGATTTGCAACAATACCTGTACCTTTTTGATTACGTTGATGTCGTTCCGTTCTCGTCTGTTCTTCTTGATTCTCATAAATATCTTCTTGCCACGGTTCTTTTGCCATACCTTACTCCTTGTTTTTTTTTACTTTTCTTATTACAATATAAATATGAAAATCACACTTATACCTGAACGTTGCATTGCCTGTGGGCTTTGCCAAACTTATTCTGAATTATTTGATTACCACGATAATGGAATCGTGCGTTTTTACGATGACCCTGACCAACTAGAAAAAGAAATCTCTCCTAGTCAGGACGTCGTAGAAGCTGTTAGAAACTGTCCGACACGTGCCTTGATTAAAGATTAACTCTAATATCGATAAGAACGTTCCACTCCTTCTAGTTTAGCATATTTCCATGCAAAATTATAGTCTTTTCTCTTTATTTTTTTCTGTAAAATCAGGAAGGTCACTTTTTTCTTTGACGAGATAAAGTGGTCTTTTTTTAGTCTCTAGATAAATCTTACTGATATACTTGCCGAGAATCCCAATGGTCAAGAGTTGGATTCCCCCAAGAAAGAGAATGACAGCCATCAGAGAGGTCCAACCTGATGTCGGATTGCCCAAAATAAGGGTCCGAACCACAACGAAAAAGGTCATAAGCAGAGAAATAAAACAAGATAGGAGACCAGCCACAAAGGCGATAATCAAGGGAAAATCTGAAAAATTAACAATCCCTTCAATGGAGTAGAAAAAGAGTTGCCTAAAACTCCAACTGGTCTTGCCAGCCTGCCTTTCGACATTTGGATAGTCCAGATAATGGGTTTTAAAGCCTACCCAGGCAAATAGTCCCTTAGAAAAACGATTGGACTCCGTCAAGCTTAAAATGGCATCGACTACAGACCTTCTCATCATGCGAAAATCACGGACACCTGCCGGCAGGGCTACTGGACTAATTTTTTGCATGAGGCGGTAAAAGAGATTAGCGCAGAGACTACGTAAAACTGGTTCTCCCTCCCTACTGGTTCTCCGTGTTCCAACACAGTCCAAGTCTGCATTTTGGTCTAGTAATTTTTTCATCTCAAGCAACATACTAGGAGGATCCTGGAGGTCTGCATCCATAACCACCACCAAATCTCCTGTCGCATATTGCAAACCTGCATAGAGTGCTGCTTCTTTGCCGAAATTTCGCGAGAAAGAAATATAATGAACTGCCGGATTTTGCTCCCGATAGGTCTTTAAGAGTTCCAAGGTCCCATCACTTGATCCATCGTCGACAAAGACATACTCGATTTCTGTTTCCAAATCTGGAAGTAAAGCTTCCAAAGCCTGATAAAAAAGAGGAAGTACTTCCTCTTCGTTTAAACAGGGGACAATGATTGATATCACCATCTTAGTCTTCAAATCCATTTGGATGCTTGCTTTGCCAACGCCATGCGTCTTCACACATTTGGGTGATGCCGAGTTCTGCTTCCCAGCCCAGTTCTGCTTTGGCTTTTGCAGGATCTGAATAGCAGGCTGCGATATCCCCTGGGCGACGGTCGACAATGCGGTAAGGAATTGGTCGTCCCACTGCTTTTTCCATATTTTGGATAATTTCAAGAACTGAGTAGCCTTTACCTGTTCCAAGGTTATAAACGTTTAGACCTGAACCTTTTTGGATTTTTTTCAGAGCTGCAACGTGACCTTTGGCCAAATCGACAACGTGGATATAGTCACGAACACCAGTTCCATCTTCTGTATCGTAATCGTCTCCAAACACTTGCACTTGCTCTAATTTTCCAACGGCTACTTGCGTCACATATGGCAAGAGGTTGTTTGGAATACCGTTTGGATTTTCTCCCAAATCACCACTCTCATGGGCTCCGATTGGGTTGAAGTAACGAAGTAAGACCACATTCCATTCTGAGTCTGCCTTGTAGATATCCGTTAAAATTTCCTCTAGCATAAGCTTGGTGCGGCCATATGGATTGGTCACTGAAAGTGGGAAATCTTCCAAGATTGGCACTGTATGAGGATCTCCGTAAACTGTCGCAGAAGAACTGAAAATAATGTTTTTACAGTTGTTTTCTTCCATGACCTTCAAAAGACTAACAGTTCCAGCGATATTGTTGTCATAGTAGGCAAGAGGAATACGGGTAGATTCACCAACAGCCTTCAAACCAGCAAAGTGAATGACCCCTGTTGGTTCTTCTTGCTTGAAAATATCACGAAGAGTATCTGTATCACGGATATCTGCCTCATAAAACGGAATTTCAACTCCTGTGATTCTTTCAACAACTTCTAAACTTTTTCTGTTACTATTCACAAGGTTATCCACCACAACAACTTGATGACCTGCTTGGATTAACTCAATAACAGTGTGGGTTCCGATAAAACCTGCTCCGCCCGTTACTAAAATCTTTTCTTGCATCTTCTTTCCTCGATTCTCGGATTATTTTTTCTTATTTTACCATTTTTGATAGGGAATGTCATTTGCCATCCTAGAGGGTAGGATAAAATTTCAGTAAAATGCTTATACTCTTCGAAAATCTCTTCAAACCACGTCAACGTCGCCTTGCCATATATATGTTACTGACTTCGTCAGTTCTATCCACAACCTCAAAGCAGTGCTTTGAGCTAACTTCGTCAGTTCTATCCACAACCTCAAAGCAGTGCTTTGAGCAGCCTGCAGCTAGTTTCCTAGTTTGTTCTTTGATTTTCATTGAGTATTATTCGCTTTTTACTCGTTTGATATAGTTCTCAATTGGGTAGTTTGCTGGGTCTAGGGTCAACTCCTTGTCTTGGATCAGTTGAGCTAGATGGTAACCGATAATAGGGCCGGTTGTGAGGCCTGATGAACCTAGTCCACTAGCAGCATAGACACCTGCCAATTCTGGCACCTGCCCAAAGAAAGGTGAGAAATCACTAGTGTAGGCACGGATTCCCACACGCTCAGCTCTTGAAGTCGCTCTAGCTAAAACTGGATAGTGAGGCAAGGCTGCTTCCTCCATTTTCTGGAGTAAGGTTTCATCTACCGTCAAATCAAATCCCATGTCATTTTCATGAGTAGCGCCTAAGGATAATTTCCCACCTGCAAAAGGAATCAAATCCCACTCCCCTTCTGGCATAACAACAGGGTAAGTTCCCATGTCTTGGGTAAGTTGATAATCTCGGAGTTGCCCCTTTTGGGGACGAACATCTACTTCATAACCTAAAGACTCTAACAGGTGTCCCAACCAAGCTCCCGTCGCCAAAATAACCTGATCAAACACCTCTTCGCCAATCTGGTAGCCTGATGCTAAAGGTGTCAGAGTCACTTTTTCTTTGACCAGCTTGACCTGACTGGCTTCCAGCAAACGAGTCACTAAGAGTTGACCATCTACTCTCGCTCCACCAGAAGCATAGAGCAAGTGATCAAATCCCTGCAAGCCAGGGAATAATTCATTAGCTGATGCTTGATCCAGAATGGCTAATTGCCCTATCAAAGGAGATTCTTCTCTACGCTGGAGGGCTAGTTGATAGAGTTCTTCCAACTTAGTTTCATCCTTTTTCAGGAGAAAGACTCCCGAACGCTGGTAAAAGTCGATTTCTTGTCCTGACTTCTCTAAATCAGCTAATAAATCCACATAAAAGTCAGCCCCCAAGCGCGCCATTTTGTACCAGGCCTTATTGCGGCGTTTGGAAAACCAAGGGCTGATAATTCCTGCTGCTGCCTTGGTAGCCTGACCTTGTCCATGGTCAAAGACGGTTACTTCTAGATCACTTTCTTTCGAAAGGTAGTAGGCAGCTGTTGCACCTACAATCCCTGCTCCAATAATAGCAACTTTTTTCATTGTCTTCACCTTCTAACTAGATATGGTGGAAAGGATTGGTCGATGCTTGACTAGGTACAATATCGATTGTCCAGCCTTTTTCCTCTTTCCATTGATTAAGAAGCTCTGCAATTTTTTCCACAAAAAGCACTTCTATATAGTGACCAGGATCCAATGCCAGTAACCCATCAGACAACATATCCTGGGCAGTGTGGTAGTAAATATCACCAGTGATATAGACATCTGCTCCTTTTGCCAAAGCATCCTTATAGAATGACTGCCCGCTTCCACCACAGATGGCCACTCTTGAAAGAGGCTTCTGCAAATCACTCTCTTGATAATGCACCATTCGAAGGCTATCTAAACCAAAGACTTGCTTGACATGTTGGGCCAATTCCCCAAATGTCTGAGGCTGAACATTTCCAATACGACCAATTCCACGTTCTGGACCTGTCTCCTGCAGATAAGTCGTTTCCTTGATACCTAGCATCTGACAGAACCAGTCATTGAGGCCATTTTCAACGATGTCAATATTGGTATGGCTGACATAAACTGCAATGTCATACTTGATGAGATCAATGTAAATCTGATTTTGCGGACGGCTGGCGACCAAGTCCTTGATGGGACGGAAAATCGGCGCGTGCTTAACGATAATCAGGTCCACACCCTTTTCAATGGCTTCAGCCACCGTTTCTTCACGAATATCCAGAGCAACCATGACACTTTGGATATCCTTGTCCAAAGTTCCAATTTGCAGGCCACGACTGTCTCCCTCCATGGAGAATTCCTGAGGGCAAAAGGCTTCATATGCGTTAATTACTTCACTTGCTAGCATGGAGAACCTCCTTGATGGCTTGAATTTTATCTACTAGAACTTGACGTTCCTCCAGATTTTTTTCTGGGATTTGTCCGAGGGCAAACTCTAGCTTAACAGCTTCTTTTTGCCATTTTTGGACAAAGACTGGACTGACCTCTTTGGACAAGAAAGGTCCAAAGCGAACATCACTGGCTGACAGCTTCATTTGTCCTGCTTCCACCACCAAAATCTCGTAAAACTTGCCAGCTTCTTCTAAGATGCTTTCAGCTACAATCTGAAATCCGTTTTCTTGTAGCCAGATACGCAAGTCGTCTTCACGATTATTGGGCTGGAGGATCAATCGTTCTACATTAGCTAACTTGTCCAAGCCTTCTTCTAAAATCCTAGCAATCAAACGACCACCCATACCAGCAATGGTAATGACAGACACTTGGTCAGGCTCTTCAAAAGCTGCCAAGCCATTGGCTAAACGGACTTGGATTTTTTCTTCCAAGCCGTGGGCCTCAACATTTTTGACAGCAGACTGATAGGGGCCCTCCACCACCTCACCCGCAATGGCACTTTTGATTTGGCCTCTTTCGACCAAGTCGATAGGCAGATAAGCATGGTCACTTCCCACATCTAGCAAAATGGCTCCCTGTGGCACAAAGGAAGCCACTAATTCCAATCTCTTTGAAATCATCTTCTCTCTCTTTCCAAAACTCTATTACCTCTTATTATACCACATTTCAGCTGGCAATCTTGCACCTAAAAAGACCGCAATCCACAGATTGCAGCCTTTCTTTATTTTCTAGCTTGATAACGACTGGTTAGAATGAAAATCACGGTAAAGACCAACATCATGACACCATAAACAGGTAATGTTTGTCCTGTTAAGGTTGAAATTTCAAGCAGTTTTTGAATTCTTGGAAAGAGAGCTGTGGCTAGGAAGCCTCCTACTGACCAAACAATCAAGAGGACACGCCATAGGGTAAATGGCATGCAGGCTCTAAATACGGATAAGAAACCAATTGACCCCAAGAGATAATAGAGGAGAGTTGAGATTTCTAACTCAGACCAACCTTGGCTACTTCCAAATAGTTTCACAAAAAGAACGCTGAACACAACCATAAGGGCACTTGGTAGGGCACGAAGCATAGACCTTCTGAGGAAATTTGGCTCAACAGGTTTGATATTTCGCTCAAAAGTCAGAACGAATGGTGGGAAACCTTCCACAAACTGGTCAATCATGGTAATCTGGATCGGAATGAAAGGGAAGATCAAGATCCACTCAGACCGTCCCAGAAGAGCACTGGCGATACAGATGACTGCTAACAAGAAGGAATAGATGGTCTTAATCAAGAAAATCGGTGCGATATGGGCGATGTTATTAACCACGCGACGACCTTCAAAGAGAATCTCAGGAACATCATTAAAGTCTGAGTTCAAAAGAACCAAATTGGCAATCTGACGAGTCGCAGGATCTCCCTCAGCCATCACAATAGAACAATCCGCCTCACGAAGAGCCAAGATATCATTGACTCCGTCCCCTGTCATAGCCGTTGTATGACCCGCTTTTTTCAGCGTTTGGATGATGAGTTTCTTTTGATGAGGGGAAACACGTCCGAAAATAGCTGTCTCCTCAGCCATAGCAACCAATTCCTCATCCGTGATTTTCGAGCAATCTACATAGCTGTGGTAGTCCGCAAAACCAGCCTTCTGGGCAATACTGGACACAGTGACCGGATTATCACCAGAGATAATTTTAAGTCCCACTTCCTGAGAACGGAGATAATCTAGCGTCTCAGCTGCTCCTTCTCGTATCGGGTCCAAGATTTCTAGCAAAGCCAGAGCCTGAATATCAGAAGGTTTTTGTGGTTTGTGGTTGTCTAGTTTTTCATGACTGAGGGCTAAAACCAAGACACGTGATCCTCTCTCCAAAGCCTCTCTGGCTTCTGGGACTTCAGAGTCCAACAACATCTCAGGCGCACCTAGGAAAACTGTCCCCAGACCTTCCAATTCCATGGCTCCCCACTTGCGGTCGCTTGAGAAAGGAAGATTCGAAAGCATAGGGTAGGCTACCTGACCTTGGAAACGCTGGCGAATAGCTTGAGCTGTTGGATTTTTATCTTCACTATGGGCCATATAACTGGTCAGGATACTTGCAATAGCTTCATCATCATAAGCTTGAGTCAAAGGAAGAACAGCCTCTACCTGCATCTTTCCTTGAGTGATGGTACCTGTCTTGTCCAAACAAAGCATATCCACTCGCGCCAAGGTCTCGACAGAGTACATCTCCTGCACCAAAACCTTTTTCAAGCCCAGTTTGATCACTGCAGTCAAGAGCGAAGTGATGGTCAAAAGGGCGATTCCTTTAGGTAACATCCCCAAAAGGGCTGTCGATGAATTTACAACGGATGACTTGAGAGGTAGGCCTTTTAAAAGCAAAGCTTCTAGCAAGAGAGCCAGACCAAAGGGAATGATAATCTTCCCCGTAAAACCAACTAGCTTGTCCAGCGATTTCATGATACGGGAGTTGATCGGTTTCACAGTTTTGGCTTCCAGCATGAGTTTGGCAGCATAGTTGTCAGCACCGACATGGTGGACTTGAGCCAAAACTGACCCACTTGCTAGGAAGCTTCCTGACAAAAGCAAGGCGTCAACTTCCTTTTGCACCAAATCACTTTCCCCCGTCAACATGGCTTCATTGACTTCCGCAAATCCTTCCAGAACCAAGGCATCACTGGGAATCTGCTCCCCAGCAGACAAACGAATGACGTCTCCTAGCACCAATTCTTCAGGATTGAGGGCAACTTCCTGTCCATCACGAATGGTTTTGACCTTTTCCTTGGTCATGAGATTGAGCTTATCTACCATGTGTTTAGCCCGCAGCTCGGTCACAATACCAGAAAAGGCGTTAAAGCAGATAACAGCAAAGAAGACCAGATTGCTCCAAGCCTGCACAAAGGCTAGTGCCAAAACAATAGCAAAGTTCAAAGCATTAAAAAGAGTAAAGACATTTCGTTTAACGATTTGCCAAGTGCTGGTACTAGCCGATGCGGTAAAATCATTGACCAAGCCCTTAGCCTGTCTTTCCTTGACTTCTATTTGGGTTAATCCCATAATCTTATTTTTATCCATAAATTATATCATATCATTTTTTCTAAAAGAATTCTAATCTCATCCCAAATATGCACCTAGTCAAGGGAAAAAGTTTGCCAGCCCTCCTTTGATAAGGTATAATAATAACAAGAAAATAATCGAAGGAGATCGCATGTTTTATACTTATTTACGTGGATTGGTTGTCTTGCTCCTATGGTCCATCAATGGCAATGCCCACTATCATAATACTGATAAAATTCCTAATCAAGATGAAAATTATATTTTGGTTGCACCTCACCGCACCTGGTGGGATCCAGTTTATATGGCCTTTGCGACCAAACCAAAACAATTTATCTTTATGGCCAAAAAAGAGCTCTTTACCAACCGTATCTTTGGCTGGTGGATTCGTATGTGTGGTGCCTTTCCTATCGACCGTGAAAATCCTAGCGCCTCAGCCATCAAATATCCTATCAATGTTCTCAAAAAAAGTGACCGCTCTCTCATCATGTTTCCAAGTGGAAGCCGACACTCAAACGATGTCAAGGGTGGCGTAGCTCTGATTGCCAAAATGGCCAAGGTCCGTATTATGCCGGTTACCTACACAGGTCCCATGACTTTGAAGGGCTTGATTAGTCGTGAACGTGTCGATATGAACTTTGGAAATCCAATTGATATCTCAGATATCAAAAAAATGAATGACGAAGGCATTGAAACAGTCGCCAATCGTATCCAAACAGAATTTCAACGTCTGGACCAAGAAACGAAACAATGGCACAATAATAAAAAACCAAACCCACTCTGGTGGCTTATCCGCATCCCTGCCCTCATCCTTGCCATTATCCTCGCTATCCTAACCATCATCTTTAGCTTTATCGCAAGCTTCGTCTGGAATCCAGATAAGAAAAGAGAAGTACTTAGTTAAATAAATACAACAATCCCTTGGCTTTTGCCAAGGGATAATTCTTTTACTTGATTTTCCATTTTTGGGTCAACCAGCTGGAAAAGGCTAAAAATCGCTCAGCTACTTGTTCATGGTGTCCATAAGGATCAAAGACAAACTGACTGTTCGGATAGCGTTTTTGAAGACCGGTATGGATCTGTTCAGCATAGGCTGGTGCTTGAGCCAAGCGATTAATATGGTGTGCTCCCTCTGTTTGACCGTTCTGTAAATACAGCAAACAGTCCAAATTTTTCACCTTTTCTTTCCTACAGTAAGTCACGAAATCAGGATACCAAAAGGAACCACAGATCGAAAAGACACAGGAAACCTTGTCAAAGCCGAAAAGACTGTAAACTGCCACCAAACCACCTAGTGAATAACCTCCGTAGGCAAGGCGTGCTTCATCCAGTCGATAAAGCGACTGCAACTTATCTAAAAGACCTCCAAATAAATGATCATGATAGACGTTGGCTTGACCGCCAAAATCTGGAGTCCCCTCTCTCAGAGCAGCTGCCTTCCAGGGGGTGTAGTCATCTAGGCGATTTTTAGAGGTCAAGCCCACCAAAATCACAGAATCTGAAAGGGAAGATAGAAAATCCAAGTTTCCATCATTCAAGAGAATCGCTGGATAGGTTTGATTGGGGTCATAGGTCGAAGGAAGGTTGACCTTGACTTGGATTCCTTCCCAATCAAACTCATTATTTATTGATAAAGTCATTGATTTTTTCAAGGGAATCAATCACTGCTGGACCATAGTCCATTAACTCATCGTAAGAAATGGTCATGATTTTTTGATTCTTAATAGCAGGAACACCTTCCAAAACAGCATTTGACTTCATCAACTCTACTGCTTTTTCATCCAATTTTTTATTGCGGTCGCTGGTTACATAGATAATCAATTCAGGATCCATTGACACGAGATTTTCCAAGGTCAAGCCTGATGTTCCCGTTGCAACGTTGGTATAACCAAGTTGATTCAACAAGCTTTCCTGCAAAGCAGACTTGTAGGCACCGAAGGTTTGATCATTATAGGCAACCATAATCAAAGCCTTTTTCTTTTCACCTTGGCTTGCTGGATTTGCTTTCTTAACAGCGTCAATTTTAGTTTGTAATTGGGCTGCGTATTCATTAGCCTTGTCCTGAACATTAAAAATCATTCCAAGATTTTTAACATCTTCTACGATATTCCCTAAATCTTGCTGAATCGTTGAGAGAGAAGCTTTTTGCGTATAAACTGGGATTTTATTTTCATTCCAAGTGCTAACTGTCCCCAAGGATTTTTCAGAAAACATCATGTTTCGACCCATCACAGCGTCTGGCTCATAAGAAAGGACTGTCTCTTGTGAGACTGTTTTTTTATCCCCAATTTGAGGAATCGTCGCAATCGCGTCCTTGTATTTGTCCGTCACAGCATTATCAGGGTTAAGCATGCCAGCAATTTTATCCTTCAACCCCAACTCCAATAAGATTTCAGTGGTTGAAAGATTGTTTGTAATAACTTTTTCAGGTGCCTTGTCAAAAACTTGTTCGACTTCATTTCCTTTAGTATCATAAGTTTTGACTGTAAGTGGATAAGTCGTCTCTGTGCTGACCTTTTGACTTGTTTCTGTGCTAGACTGTGTGGTAGCTTTTTCTGTAGTAGTATTGCCACAAGCTGCCAAAGTTAAGGTAGCTACTGTTACGAGTAAAATACTGAGTGTTTTTTTCATCTTGTTTTCCTTTTCATTCTTATAAATAGCGAATCATGGCTTGCTGATCCTCGGTCCAAGTCACCTGACTTTGAACTCCGTATACAGCTTGCAATGACTCAGGGGTGATGGTCTCCTTTGGAGTCCCTTGGTAAAGGATTTCTCCCTCTTTCATCAGATAGAGATAATCCGAATAGCGACAAGCAAGTTGAATATCATGCAAGACAGCTAGAACATTGACCTTGAGCTCCTTCACAATGGCCAACAAGTCTAGCTGATACTTGATATCCAGGTGATTGGTTGGTTCGTCTAGGAGTAAGAGAGTCGGTTCTTGTGCCAAAGCCCGTGCTAACAAAACTCGCTGCTTTTCTCCCCCTGAAAGAGACGAATAGAGACGAGTTTTCTTCTCGAGCATATCCACCTTAACAAGGGCATCTTGAACGAGTGTAAAATCTCTTTCCCTTTCCTTTTGTAAAAAAGAGAGATGGGGCGTTCTGCCCAGCAAGACGATTTCTTCAACTGTACAATCAAACTGCAGCTGGTTAAACTGGGTCACAACTGCCATTTGCTTGGCTGTTTCTTTGATTGTCCATTGTTCAAGAGGTTTTCCATCTAGGCTTATCAAGCCTTTGTCCGCCTTTTCCTGACGATAGAGGAGTTTAAGCAGGCTGGTTTTCCCACTTCCATTTGGCCCTAATATCGTGTGAAATTGATGCCCTTTAACCTTAAGAGAAACTCCTTTGAGGATTTTTTTCTCTCCTAGTCCAAAGTGGATATCCTGACAAATCAAATCCATATCAAACCTTCACCTCCCTTCGCCTACCTCCAACAATATAAATAAAGAAGGGAGCACCTACTAAGGCCGTGAAAATACCAATTGGCAGCTCAGCATTTTGAATAATGACACGAGAAAGTACATCTGCCCAAATAACAAAAAGGGCACCCAGTATGGTCGCAACAGGAAAAAGTCTCCTGTAATTCGTTCCTACTAACCCTCGAGCTAAGTGAGGAGTAATCAGACCAACAAATCCAATAATCCCACAGGTTGCTACTAAGACTGCTGTCAGAACAGCCACCATGGTCACATAAAGATACCAATAAAAGCGTAAGGGAATCCCCAAAGTTAAAGCAGCCTCATCTCCCATCATCATCGCATTAAAAACGCGATACTGAGTAGAAAAAAATAGAAAGGCCATTCCTACTACTATAGTTGGCAGGACCAAGTCTGCCCAGGAAGTCCCTGCAAGCGAACCCATGGTCCAAAACTTAATGGTCATCACATTGTCCGCATTAGCACCAACTGATATAATAAAGTTGGAAAAAGCCAGAAAGAGAGCATTGACCACCGTTCCTGATAAGATTAGACTAGAAGTCGTCATCCTTCCTTGCATAGAGGCAATAATGAGGACAGCAATTGTTGCCAAAATAGCTCCAAGAAAAGCTCCAAGGCTAATCATCACTTTTAAACCAAGAATGATGCTCAAGGTTGCACCTAGAGTTGCACCTGCAGAGATGCCTAAGACATAGGGCTCAGCTATGGGATTATTCACTGTAGACTGCATCACACTACCACACATAGAAAGACCAGCCCCTACTATCAGACCTAGCAATACTCGGGGGAATCTCATGTTCCATACAATGGCAAGAGTGGACTTGGAAACCTCTCCTACCTCAAGAGGAAACCCCAACCTGCTCAAAATAATCCGATAGGTATCGCCTAGATGAATCGCAACGGATCCCATTGAAACTGCTAGAAAGAGGGAAATTCCTAAAACACCTAGTAAAATACCTAAAAGCAATACAAATTGCAGGTCCTGTCGGCTTCCAGAAAATTTGGAAAGCATGCAAACCTCCTTTGATAGAATCTTAAAAATTTAGAAAATTCTCATGAAAAGTATACCATATTTTCAACAATGGAACAAGCTGAGAAAAATGAATATAGTTGGTCTCACAGTGCTAATAATCGTAACCGAAGATTATACTTGAGTATATCGAGGTAAAGTGACAACATAAAAAGCCCTCTGAAGTCAGAGAGCTGATTTGAGCTCGGGCTAAAATCAATACAAAAAAAGCTACCCAATTTAGAGTAGCTTCATTATCAAGATATGCTCAATTGAACACGGCCTAAGCACTTGGCAAAAAAGATAAAATCTCCTAGAAACTGAAGTTTCTTCGTCAATTTTCCTATTTTTGCTTTGTGCTTTTGACGGCCTTTGTATCTTGAATTAACGACGAAGTCCTAGAGAGTTGATTAACTCACGGTAACGGTTAACGTCGTTTTTACGCAAGTATGCAAGCAAGTTACGACGGCGACCGATTTTCTTCATCAATCCACGGTAAGTAGCGTGGTCTTTTTTGTGTTGTTTGATGTGTTCGTTAAGGTGGTTGATTTCCCAAGTAAGGACAGCAACTTGAACCTCTACTGAACCTGTATCACCTTCGTGACGTGCATATTGTGCGATGATTTCATTTTTTTTCTCTTTTGAGATTGCCATGATGTTTCTCCTTTTTATTTGGCTTCATCCGAGTGACAGGTTGGCATGCCTGTAACCAAGAAGAAGTTATTTGTCTTTACGACAGTTCTTATTCTACCAAGAAGCAGAGACTTTGTCAACTGATTTACTTTTTAAAAACTTGATCTACTCTACTGATTTCAGGGCTTCAAGCATATCCACCTTTCTCAAGTGGTGATTGACAAAGAGACCCAGTAAGGCTAAGATTACAGTCACTGCGATGATTGGAAGAGCATAGACTTCCCAGCTGACTCGTGGATAAAAAAGTATGGTGGCAGGTGAGATCATTTGAATCAAAAATTGATGTAAATAGTAGCCAGCTACCAAACCGAGAACAATCCCCACAAAGGACAGCACCATGGTCTCGCGGTAGATATAGAGGGTCACTTCTTTATTATGGAAACCGAGAACCTTGATGGTCGAAAGTTCACGGATACGTTCTGCCACATTGATATTGGTGAGATTGTAAAGAATGACAATGGCTAGCAAGACGGAAACAAGGACAAGGATTGCCATGGTTTTATTGAGAGAATTGGCTACAGATTCAAAAAGGTGGATAGCCGTTGCATTTTGGATCACCCCAGAAACAGCAGTTTTTTTCATAAAGGCCGCAGCTTCTTTCTCCGTATTGGATGGTGTTGGCTCTTTTAATTTTACTAGGTAGGTATTGTCTTTCGGACTGGTACCGTAGACTTGTTCGTATGTCGCTCGATTGAGATAAACAAAGTGTCCAACATAGTTTTCAGAAATAGCCGCGACCCTGATTTCTTTCCCATCAAGCTCCAGCTTGTCTCCAACCGTAACATCTGCTAGTTGAGCTAATTTTTGACTCACGACTGCTCCATCTGTGACCTGCACCTCTTGGCCATTTTCCTCTAATGCGATAAAGGGGTTGAAATTTTCTCTGCTTGTAACCATTATGGTGATAGTCTGAAGTCCTGCTTTTCCTTTGAAATCTTTTTCAATGGATTTAGAGTAAATCTTTTGATAAGCATGGATAGGCTCAGCTTGCAAGGCACTTTCTAGGTCTGCTTTTTCTTGCTCCGTTACACTGCTCTTTTCCGCTACAATCATCTGGTATTGCTGGATTTGTTCAAATTGACGCTCGACAACTCCTCCCACAGAAGACTGAATGCCAAGACCTGCAAATAGGAGAGCAACCGAACCCGCAACTCCAAAAATGGTCATCAACATCCGTTGCTTATAACGGAAAATATTTCGCGCCGTAACCTTATGAGTGAAGCTCAAACGACTCCAAATAAAGCTCAAGCGTTCCAGCAAAATCTTTGATCCTTTAACGGGAGGTTTGGGCAGCAACAGTTGGGCTGCTTCATCGTGCAATTCCCTCCGTGCCACTAGATAAGCTGGCAAGACACTGGATACCCAACTTAAGGCCAGGGCAAGAAGGCTATAAGACCAGTAGAAATACTCCTGACTTTTCCCAACGACCATTCCAGCTGTTATAACATCCGAAATCACGCCTGCAAGGAGATAATGTCCTAGAAGCGTTCCTAAAACGGTTCCCACAGTTCCTGCAAGAAAACCATAGAGGACAAACTTGGCAACAATATCTTTATTCTGGTAACCTAGGGCCTTGAAAATACCAGCATTGGTACGCTCTTCATCCACAAAGCGAGTCATAGTTGTAAAGGTTACCATTGCAGCGACCATATAAAGCACCACGGGAAAGATATTCCCAACAGAACGAATACTTGCTGAAGCGTTACTGTACATGAGATAGCCTTGACCACCTGGCATGGTTTGGCGGTTGTATACATGGTAAGTAGGCTCTGCCAGTTCATCAAGCTCTTTCTGGCGTTGTTCAAGCTTCTCTTTTTCCTTGGCTAGATTACTCTCTGTCTGAGCCATTTTTTCTTTTTCTGTAGCCAGTTCTTCCTTAGTTTTTGTCAATTGCTCCTTGGCTTGACTCTTTTTAGGCTCAGGCAAAGCGGTCACTTGTTCTTCTTGCGTTTTCAATCGACTTTCAGCATGTTCTAACTGATTCTTGCCTTTTTGAAGGTTACTTTCAGCTGTTTGGAGCTGTTCTTTTCCATCATCCAAGCTCTTTTGCCCATTTGCTTTGATACTTGCCAATCTTTTTTGACCATTATCGGCAAGCAAGTTTTGTAAGTCTTCCTGGTGTTGATCTCGTTTGCTTCTATAGTCTGATGAAAAAGCATCCAAATTTTTTAAATCATCATAACGCACACGCGCAATGCTATAAACATCTGAGTCAAACTGACTGGCTACAATCACTCCATAGCCAGCCAAGCTTCCATTTCCACTACTAGCACTCCCTAAATCTTTTTTAGAAAGGATCTCACCCGACTGAACAAATCCAGTAATGGTGAAAGATTGGGATTTTATAACAGACTTTCCTTCTTCTTTCTTGCTAAAGGTGATAGTCTGCCCAATTTGATAGCGGTCTTTCCAGAAATCTGCCAAGGCAATTTCCCCATCAGCCTCTGGAAGTCGCCCTTCTGTCACTTGGAAGATTGAAATTCCCTCTGGCTTAGAATAAAGTCGAACCGCTTCTTCACTATTTTCAACGGTTAGGTCTGCCATATAGCCAAACTCAACACTTGCTCCTTGAAGGGTATTTAGTTCGTCTTGATCCTTTTTATCCAAGCCATAATCAGCCATCACTGCCAGATCCAAAGTATTTGCTTTACGGAGATAATCCTCAGCCGTTCGTTCCATATTTGGGCTAGTCACTTTGAGACCTACTAGGGCTAAAGACCCCAGCATCATCAAGGTCAAGATAGACAAAAAGCGTCCCTTGGAAGCAGTCACCGACTGGAGCAAGTCTTTTCGGTATGTTTTTTTCATGCTAATACTCCAATGTATCAATAGCCTGTGGATTCTCATTGATTGTTACTCTCATAACAGTGGCATCACGCATGTGAATCACCCGATCTGCGATAGGAGCTAGCGAGCTATTATGAGTTACGATAATCACCGTCGCTCCCTTTTGACGAGACATGTCTTGGAGAATCTTCAAAACCTGCTTGCCTGTCTGATAATCCAAGGCTCCAGTTGGTTCATCACAAAGGAGGATTTTTGGATTTTTGGCTACAGCGCGTGCAATGGAGACTCGCTGTTGCTCCCCTCCAGAAAGCTGGGCTGGAAAGTTATTGAGACGATGAGCCAGACCTACATCTGTCAAGACCTGTTCAGGATCCAAGGCATCCATCACGATTTCTGAGGCCAATTCCACATTTTCCTTAGCTGTTAGGTTGGAAACTAGATTATAAAACTGAAAAACAAAACCTACATCATTGCGGCGGTAATTGGTCCTCTGGTGGGAACTATAGTCTGCAATATTGGCACCATCAATCCAGATTTCCCCCTCGTCATTGGTATCCATTCCCCCAAGAAGATTAAGAACCGTTGACTTGCCTGCACCAGACGCACCTAGAATAATCACCAATTCACCCTTTTCAATCTCAAAATTCACATCGCGATTGGCCACAATCTCCGTGTCCCCAACCTGATAACGCTTGTAGCTGTGTTTCATCTCAATATAAGCCATCGTCCTTCTCTCTTTCTTACAATTAAGTCACTCTTTACTATCATTATAACGCTTTTTCGAAGAGTTGGATACTAGAATAAAAAGAAAAACCTAGGTATTCCTAGGCTTTCTTTTTACAAATTATTTTCCAAGGTAGTATTCAGAAACTACGTTCAATTTTTCGTCAAATTCGAATACCAATGGTGGGAAGTTAGGGATTTCCACGTCCATGATTTCGTCATCTGACAAACCTTTGATGTGTTTTACAAGGGCACGGATTGAGTTACCGTGAGCTCCTACGAATACGTTTTTACCATCTTTAAGAGCTGGAGCGATTTTATCTTCCCAGAAAGGAAGGGCACGTTCCAAAGTCACTTTCAAGTTTTCAGCATCTGGGATAACTGAGTCGTCAAGTGAAGCATAACGACGGTCTGTGTGAGCTGAGTGCTCATCATCACGGTCCATGTTTGGAGGCAATACATCGTATGAACGACGCCAGATGTGAACTTGCTCATCACCAAATTGTTCAGCAGCTTCAGCTTTGTTTTTACCAGTCAAACCACCGTAGTGACGTTCGTTCAAGCGCCATGATTTTTCAACTGGAACCCACAATTGGTCAGAAGCTTCAAGAGCCAAGTTAGTTGTTTTGATCGCACGTTTCAATACTGAAGTGTAAGCTTGGTCAAATTCGATACCAGCTTCTTTGATCAATTTACCAGCGTCAATCGCTTGTTGTGTACCTTTTTCAGACAAATCAACATCAGCCCAACCAGTGAAAAGGTTAGCTTTGTTCCATTCAGACTCACCGTGGCGAGCAAAAACCAATTTTACCATTAGATGGATTCTCCTTTAAATTTTCCGAGGTTTTCCCTCGTTTATCTATTCTATTTTACACAATTTTTCACAAAAAAGCTAGTTAAAATCGACAAGTTCTGATAGTCAGGAAGTAAAGTCCTCTCATCCTGATTAGCAACTTCTATAATTCATTACTTTTTATTTGCAAAAATAGAAGTTCTGAAGTCATTTGTTTGATCTAGGTAGGCTTTAAAGACTGCTCTCTTAAGTTTATGGACGGCACTGTCAGTTTCTGGGTTATAGTCACTCCAACGCGTACCTTCTGCATCCTTGAGAACAGCTTGGTCCATCAGTTCTTGCAACTCATTTACTCTTTGAATTGTTTTCGTGGCATTGCTCATCCATGATTGCGTCGGATCTTTAAAAGTAATTTTATTCAAATGATCAAACTGAGCAACGCGCTCTTGATACATAGCTTTTTTAAAGGCTGCCCAAGATGAATACTGACCACCAAATAGCTTTTCTAAAACAAGCTTATCTGTCACTAATCCTTGCTTTTTACCGTAGAGGTTGATTGTCTGACCATTTTGTTTAGCAATTTCTTCATATTGGTTGGAAATATATGGGACCATACCATCTTTAAATCCTTTAGCAGCTAAGAGTTCATAAGCTATCCGGCGTCCCATAAGATCTCCAGGAGTTCCTTTCTCACTGCTCAATGCTGAAAAGATTGGTGCAAAGAGTTTAATCGTAAAGTAGCCATTTCTCTCATAAGTGCCAGCCTGATACTCACGAGCCGAAAGAATATTATTGTCAATCAAACTCTCAAAGCTCGTCAATTTTTTAGCTTCATCTTCAGTCAAATCTTTCACAACATTAGTAGCATAAACATCATTTCCATCTGCTGGATCTGTTAGATAGTGGTTCTCGATTTTTCTGAGAGCTTCCATTTTCTGGGAAACATTCAGTTTCTTAACGATAGATTGCCCTTCAAGATATTCCAACAGATAGATGAGATCAAACATATTATGAGCGTATTTCTGGAGATCGGATGCATCTTTGAATCGTTCCGTCGGATCTAAGACTTGTAGACGGGATCCTTCTAAGCTATCTGATTTTGAATGTTTCAAGATTGAGTTAATAGTAATGGTCGCATCATTTGGATGGTCTGGCGCTTGTAATAAGCCTTTAGCAAAGAACTCAGGACCAAGACCACTTCTTCGACCATAACCACCAAGATAGATATCCTGATCTGAATCATGGGTCATCTCATGGGTATACGTAATAGCGCCATCCTTATCCAACATACGGTAAGACATATAATAGACACCATCTCCCGTTGCGTATGCACCGTGATGATTATGAACCACCTTGTTACCAACTGGTCCAAAGAAATGTTGCATTGCAGGATTTGAATTCTCAAAGTCTGCGATTGTTGAAGCCTTTCCTTCAGTATGATCATCACCAAACTTATAGGCATCATAAAGCAGGATCGTACGATAGAGTTTTTCACGTCCCTGATTATCTAAAATACGATACCAATAATCGTAGTGATCTCGCTGACGCTTGGCTGTTTCACGCGCATTATCTTCAACAAACTTATTGAGTTTATCTCCAGCCTTATAGTCACTGTTGCGGTAGCGATCGTAAGCGCCAAATCCTAGACTAGACAAGGTTGAAATGACAAATACAGATCTTTCTGGCAAAGTAAGGAGAGGCAAGACCATATTGCGGTATTTCCAAGTGCTACTAGTAATTCGGTCATAAACACCGATAGAGTACTTAGTTCCTGCTTGCTCTTGCTTGGCTTTGACCTCTGCAATAGTGGATTTTTCTTCGACAATGAAAGCTTTGGTCTGGGATTTAAACCAGTCATTGTTGCTAGTATTTGGTAAAAAGACTTTTCGGTAATGTTCTAGCGTGCTAAACAGATCTGTTGTTCCATGATGGCTGGCAAGACTGATACCATAAGTATCAACGTTGTTCTTAGCAAGCAGATTATTAAATCCTGATTTCCCTAACTCAATCAAAGTATCTAACGGAGATGCATTTCCTTTACCAAAGAAATCAAGGTGATACAAGACCAAGTCTTTAATATTGACCTGACCATAGCTAAAGTTATACCAACGCTCTAAGTAACTCATACCAAGAAGCAAGGCTTCCTTGTTGCGCTTGATTTTATCTACGATGTAACCTGTCATTACTTGATTGTTTTCCACTAGACCAGCATCCGCTGACAAGAGTTTTCTCAGACTTTCTTCTAGATGTTCCTTCGTTTTAGTAAACTGTTCTTCTAAATAGAGCTCGGTTTGCTTCACTTTTGGTGAAATACCAAGTGTGTTTCTAATAGCGTCTGAATGATAATTTACCTTCTTCAATTCTGGTAAGACTTGCTGGATAATCGTTTCTTGATTATACAAGAATTGGTTTGGCGTATAGAGAAGCCCCGTATCTCCTAGACTATATTCTGCTAACTTAGCAAAATCAGTCTGGTACTTGAGCTGGAATGTTTCAGAGGAATGATCCTGGTAATGGAGCAAGAGTTTATTGGCACTTTTTTTATTGGTTACAATGTCCGTAATTACTTGGTCATCCTTCATCATGACTGCAGACAAGAGTGCTTTTTTATATAAAAGACTGTTCTCATTGACCAGGTTTCCGTATTTGACGACGGTTGCCTTGTTGTAGAAAGGTAGCAATTTTTCAATATTTTTATAAGCTAAGGCGCGCTGAGCTTGATAATGCTTCACCTTAGAAAAATCACTTTCTTTACTACCACTTGTTGAAAGAGGCTCCACTGTTGGAGGAGCGAGAGGATTGATTTCTGCTTTTTTATTAGTCACTTCAGAAGCATCTAAAATTGTTCCTCTTTCCACAAATGATTCCTTGCTGACGACTTCTTCCCTGACCAAGGTGACATTGTAGACTCTATTAGCTTTGTTGCTGAATGTATTAGACACCTTCATTTCATTATAGTGGTAACCGGTAATAGCATTCCCGTTGGTTACATTGACATCACTTAGTACATTGGTCAATCTTCCTGCATGCTGTTCCTCATTCGTCTTCCGATCCCACAAATATCCAGCTACACCCGCAACTCTACCAAAGTGCTTGACATTGTTGATATCACCTTCAGCATAGCTATCCTGTATATGCGCATCTTGGTCTACTAGACCTGCTAGCCCACCAACAGTCTGATCTGAACTATTCGTATTGGATGAAATGGCTACTGTCGCTTTTGACTTAGTCAGTGAAGCTCTGCCTCCTGTCAAATGACCGACCAGACCACCAATATTGTATGCAGCAGTCGTTTCGTAGGTATTAACAATTCTTCCCTTAAAACTGCTCTCTGTAATGCTTGATTGGTCTGCCTTAGCCAACAAACCACCGATACCACGTTCCCCAGCCAGAACACCATCGACATGAACTTGCTTAATCTTTGTGTTATCCGTAGCTTCATTTGCCAGTGAACCGATATCATCTTTACCTGAAATAGAGACATTTTTTAGGCTCAACTTTTCTACTGTGGCCCCTCTCAAGCTTTCAAAAAGAGGCTTTTTCAAGTTGTAAATAGCATACCGCTTACCATCTTTTTCACCAATCAACTGACCAGTAAAGGTGCCTTTGATGTAAGATCTGTCATCAGGTCCCAACTCCACTTCGTTGGCATTCAAGCTAGCCGCTAAATGATAGGTTCCAGAGAGATTCTTGTTGATTGCTTTAACCAAGTTGCTAAAGGAAGTGAAGGTTGTTGTTTCTTCTGTGGCCTTTTTTGCGAGATAGAAAGTGAAATTATCGACATATTTATTTTCTAGCTCTTGCTGGAGTTTCTCAGCTTTGGCTATGATTTTATAAACTGATTGTCCATTTTTTATTTCTACAGTTATTGAAGCGACAGGTAGATAGACATCTTTGAATGACGACGATTTGACCTTAACAAAGTAAGTGTCTATATTACTTGGAACACTGTCTAAAGAAACATGTTGTTTGTAAGTACCATTGGTCTGACTATATAACTCCAGATCAGAAACATTTCTTAATTCAAGTGTTTTTTCTGGATCTTTTTCTTTTGGTTTTTCAGCCGGATTTTCTGGTTTTTCTTGCTCAATATTGCCAGTATATTCTGGAAGAGGGGCAATTTGTTCGGGTTCAACAATCGCTCCGGATTGGGTACCTGTATAAGATGGTTTCGATGGTACCTGTTCTGGTTCGACTATTGCTCCAGATTGAATGCCAGTATATTCTGGTTTTTCATTTGTCTCAGGGGCTACAACAGCTCCCGATTGCTCACCTTTATATTCTGGCAAGGAAGGCTGAGTCTCTGGTTCGACGATGGCACCAGCTTGAGTTCCCTTGTACTCTGGTTGTGGAGCTACTTGCTCTGGTTCAACAACCGCTCCGGACTGGGTACCTGTATAGGATGGCTTATCAGCCGTTTCTGGTTCGACGATGGCTCCAGATTGAATTCCTGTATATTCTGGTTTTTCATTTGTCTCAGGGGCAACTATTGCACCAGATTGCTCACCTTTATATTCTGGCAGGGAAGGCTGAGTCTCTGGTTCGACGATGGCACCAGATTGAGTTCCCTTATACTCTGGTTGTGGAGCTACTTGCTCTGGTTCGACTATTGCTCCAGATTGCTCGCCTGTATAGGATGGCTTATCAGCCGTTTCTGGTTCTACCAAAGCCCCTGATTGAGCACCTCCAACCTCTGGTTCCTGCTTTTCAGGTTCAACAATCGCACCAGATTGAATTCCTGTATATTCTGGAAGAGGAGAAACCTGCTCAGGATCTACTATTGCTCCAGATTGGGTGCCAGTATATTCTGGTTTTTCATTTGTCTCAGGGGCTACAACAGCTCCCGATTGCTCACCTTTATATTCTGGCAGGGAAGGCTGAGTCTCTGGTTCGACGATGGCACCAGCTTGAGTTCCCTTGTACTCTGGTTGTGGAGCTACTTTCTCGGGTTCGACTATTGCTCCAGACTGAGTTCCTGTATAGGCTGGTTTATCAGTTTTCTCAGGGGCTACAACAGCTCCCGATTGCTCACCTTTATATTCTGGCAGGGAAGGCTGAGTTTCAGGTTCGACGATGGCACCAGCTTGAGTTCCCTTGTACTCTGGTTGTGGAGCTACTTTCTCGGGTTCGACTATTGCTCCAGACTGAGTTCCTGTATAGGCTGGTTTATCAGTTTTCTCAGGGGCAACTATTGCACCAGATTGCTCACCTTTATATTCTGGCAAGGAAGGCTGAGTCTCAGGCTCTCCTTTTCTTGCAGACTGGGGTGCTTCACTCGGAGCAACTGCCTTCTTAGTCCCTTTTTCTACTATACGTGGTAAGGCTTCTTCTACCTTGGTCGAGAGGATCTCACGAGTAATTTCTTGGTTTTCAACAGTGAAAATACGAACAACCTCAACCTTCTTCCCAGCACGACCTTCTTGTTTGACACGAACGGTTCCCTCTGCTAGTTCGGGATTTTCTTGAACCACTTCTAAAACATCTAGTTTTGTTACAATCTCTTGGTCTTTGTATAGGAGCTCTGGTTTGTTCACGCGACCAGCCAAGACTTCGTCCTGAGGATCCACACTAGCAATACCAGACGGCTTTTGATTGGGTGAATCTTGAGAAGGGATTGACTTGTCAGCAGGGTTTGTTGGAGACGGATTTTTCCGCTCATCTCCTACCTTTTGCCTACCTTCATTGGTCTGAAAATGAGGTTGAAGCATGTCGTCTAGTTTCTGACCTCTAGCAGCAGTTTCTTGCAGACTAGCTTCCTTGTCTTGCTTAATATAACCTAGATAGGTATAACCTGACAAGACTCTTGGCAAAGGCAGACTATCTCCTTGGGATAATTGATATTCTTGATTATATTGGAGCAAGAGTTGATTTTCAATAGCCTGAACCGAAGAAACCAAACCGCTCCCCATGCCTGTTATCAAAACAACCTTCAACAGTGCTTTCTTCTTGCCTTTCTTTCTCGAAACAGCAAAAATAAGGAGTCCAATCGAAGCGAGGGCTCCACCCGAAAGGACGGTAACCAGATTACTGTGCTCACCGGTATGAGGCAACTGACCTAGTTGGGCTTTCTCATCCATACGGTAGACTAGATAGTAAGTGCTCTCACTATCTTCAGCCACTTTAGGAAAATCCTTTACAATCAAGTCCTTCTCATAACTACTCAGTTCTGTATCCGTCACGTATTTGTAGTGAACAGATACATTTTCTTGAGCAAATACAGTCCCACTGCTAGCAATGGACACAAAAAATAAGCTCGAAATTGAAGCAGACACAAGACCAATCGCCAACTTTCGTAAGGAAAAACGATGCTGCTTCTCTCCAAAAAATTTTTTCATTCTATATCCTCTCTATTATTTTATCCATTTCAAAATAGAAGAAGCATTTTGCTTCCTCACTATGATAAACTTACAAGAAACAAAAATACTTCGATATATATTTTGATATATTCAATCTACAACCATCATTATACTATAAAAAGAGTTCCTTGTCTCAAATAAATGCTTTAGATTTTACGAATGAAATAGCTTATTTATCCTATAAAATTTTCCGTCAATTGGTAACAAAAAAATAAGACTAACCACCTTCATACTGTAATAAGTATTTCTAACAAAGATTCAATTCATCCCACCTCAATTCGAAAGATATGATTCTTCAATTTCGAATTTTTTCAAAATTTCAAAGTATAGGAATTGCCAATAATTGTCATAATTTATCCTATCTAGTCCACGAATGGGATCAATCCAACAGAACTACCTACGATAAACAATACAGACGGTGCAGGAGTCACACGCTCATCGTCCTTGAAATACACAATAGCCACAATTCTTAAAACTAAAATAGTAACTTTCATCAATCATGAAATCATTGAAAAATCGTCAACGCCCTTCAATTACCCTATTCTAACTCCAAATCAGAAGCGACCAATAATCTCATCAAACTTATCGAACGAAATGCCTTTGGTTTTCGAAACTTTGAAAACTTCAAAAAACGATTTTTATCGCTCTGAACATCAAAAAAGAAAGGACGAAATTTGTCCTTTCTCTATCTTAGCTTTTCTTTAATCCACTACTGCTGACAAAGAACCAATTTTAGAGTTTCTCCATTTACTCTACTTGACAAAAACTCTATTTATAGTTCAACTTTAAATTTTTTGAGGCTTCCTAAAAATAATGAAGCACCAACAATAATGACGATTCCCCCTATCCATCCTAAGAATGGAACCAATGAAAGTGCAGAACCAACAATTAATAAGACTGAGGGTGCAATTGAAATTCTATTATCATCTTTATAGTATATTAGTGAGAGAATACCTAGAATTAAAATTCCAATTTTTACTAAACTAAAAATAATAAAAATAATTCCTAAGATGACACCAACAACTTCTTCATTATCAAATATAGAGGCAATCATAATTATAATAATTGGCAAAATGGCTAGAATAGTTCCTGCAACTAAACCAATGATACCATCTAATTGAGCAAGTGTTTTCTTTTTCATCAATACTTCCTTTTCATTAAAAATTAATATTATACATTAATTTTGTTTAATATTTTCTTTTATATTAAACTAAAATACACACACAGAAAACATTTTCAATCTATCATTCGATTATTTCTCTTCAAATCCTTCTGCTACTGCGTCTGCAAAGTTTTCTTCTACGATGCTTGCACAGTGGTCACAGATGACTGCGTGGTAGCTGCGTTCTGCTGTTGTTGGGTCGATTCGACGGCAACGGTCACATACTTCACCTGCAGCGCGTTCAACAGTGAAGGCCACATCTTCGAAGCTAACAGCAGTTTCTGGAGCTGGTCCTTCTGCGATGGTCAATTCAGACACGATCAAAAGTTGAGCTACATTGCTGTTTACTGCTTCGAGTAGAGTTTTCACAACTTCGTTTGGATAAACTGTCAAGTGTGCTTCAAGTGATTTACCGATAACTTTGGCATTACGCGCTTCTTCCAAGGCTTTTTGAGCTTGTCCACGGAAATCCATGAAGGCTGCCCAGGTATCCAAGATTTCTTCTTGGTTAGCAAACGTCTCTGCTTCTGGCAATTCTGACAATTGAACGAAGTCTTCTGCTTCAAACTCAAGGTATGACCAGATTTCTTCCGCAGTGTGAGGAAGGATTGGTGTCAAGAGTTTGGTAATTTTTACAAGAATGTCATAGAAGACAGTCTGCATTTGACGGCGTTCCAATGATTTGGCACCTTCGATATAAACAACATCTTTGGCAAAATCAAGGTAGAAGGCTGACAGGTCAACGTTGATAAAGTTCACCAAGGCCTTATAGATTGTCAAGAATTCAAAGTTTGCATAAGCATCACGAATGGTCTTAACAAGCTGGTTAAATCGAATCGTCATGTACTTATCAACTGAACGAAGCTCATCGTAAGCTACTGCATCCTCAGCTGGGTTAAAGTCAGATGTATTAGCAATCAAGAAACGAAGAGTGTTACGAATCTTACGGTAAGTTTCAGAGACTTGGCTCAAGATATCCATAGAGATACGCACGTCGTTGCTTGAGTCTACACTTGTTACCCAAAGACGCAAGATTTCTGCACCAAATTGTTTTTCAACATCGCTTGGAGCAATGGTATTTCCAAGAGATTTAGACATCTTCTCACCTTTACCATCAAGGGCAAAACCTTGTGACAAGATTTGTTTGTAAGGTGCTACACCATGGTTAGCAACAGATGTGATCAATGATGAGTTAAACCAACCACGGTATTGGTCTGAACCTTCTAGGTAAAGGTCTGCTGGGTAAGTCAATTCAGGACGGTTTACCACAACTCCATTCCATGATGAACCTGAGTCAAACCAAACGTCCATGATATCTGTTTCTTTCTTGAATTCACCATTTGGAGAACCTGGGTGAGTATATCCTTCTGGCAAGAGTTCCTTAGCATCACGTTCCCACCAAATGCTTGAACCATGTTCCTCAAAGAGTTGAGCCACGTGTTCAATAGTTTCAGCAGTCATAATCGCTGTACCGTCTTCAGCGTAGAAGATTGGAAGTGGAACACCCCAAGCACGTTGACGAGAAATAACCCAGTCACCACGGTCACGAATCATATTGTACAGACGGACTTTACCCCATTCTGAGTGGAATTTCACTTTTTCAATTTCATCCAAGATTTCTTGGCGGAATTTAGAAACTGAGGCAAACCATTGTGGTACTGCACGCCAGATGATTGGTTTCTTAGTACGCCAGTCAAATGGGTATGAGTGAGAGATTTCTTCTTGGGCAAGAAGGAGGTTACCAAGTTTTTCAATAACAGTTGGAACTACCTTTTCATAGAATTGACCTTCAAACTCAGGACCAGCATTCTTCATCATGATACCACGTTCGTCAACAGTCACTGCGACTTCAAGATCATTAGCAATACCAACATTGTAGTCATCCTCACCAAAACCAGGGGCTGTATGGACGATACCTGTACCAGAATCAGTCGTAACGTGGTCACCAAGGATAACAAGCTCATCTACAGCTGTATCCCATGGGTGTTCTGTTACGATGTGGTTCAATTCTTGACCACGGTAAGTTGCCAATACTTGAACATCAGCCCAACCAAATTTCTCAGACAAGCTAGTCAACAATTCTGCAGCAACCACAAACTTACGAGCTTCACCAGCAGATTGAACCAAGACGTAATCAATATCCGCTCCGACAGTCAAACCACGAGAAGCTGTGATGGTAAATGGAGTTGTTGTCCAGACTACGATATAAGTATCTGTATCTAGAACACCTTTGCCATCTTTTACCTTATTAGCATAGTATAGGGAAGTTGAAACCAAATCATGGTATTCAATCTCCGCTTCAGCAAGAGCCGACTCAGATGACCAAGACCAGTAAACTGGTTTTGCACCACGATAGATATAACCTTTGTTAGCCATCTCACCGAAGACACGGATTTGTGCTGCTTCATAATCAGGAGTCAAAGTCACATATGGATTTTCCCAGTCACCAGAAACACCCAAACGTTTAAAGTCTTCACGTTGTTTATCTACTTGAGAAAGAGCGTATTCACGGCAAAGTTTCAAGTACTCAACCAAGTCCATTTCTTTACGTTTGACACCTTGTTTTGCCAAAACTTGCTCGATTGGCAGACCATGTGTATCCCAACCTGGGATAAATGGTGCGTAAAAACCTGACATAGATTTTGAACGAACAATGATATCTTTTGAAATCTTGTTCATAGCATGTCCAACGTGGATATTTCCGTTAGCATATGGAGGGCCATCATGCAAGGTGAAATGAGGTTTTCCTTGGTTCAATTCTTGACGACGTTGGTAAAGTTTTGCATCTTCCCATTCCTTTTGCCAAACTGGCTCTTTGGTAGGAAGACCTGCACGCATTGGGAAAGCTGTTTTCCCAAGATTAAGGGTATCTTTGAGTTTCATGGTATCTCCTTTATAAATAATAACAAATTAAAAACCACGACTTCCAAAAAGGACGAAAATCGTGGTACCACCTTTATTCGGAAAAAGATTTAGTCTTTCTCCCTCATTTCCCGTAACGTGGGGAACGTCAAATCTTACTAGCTTCAGACTTGAGTTTTTGAGAGGATAATCTTATCGTTAGGGAATGCAGGACTCACACCATCTCCTGCTCGCTGGAAATATAAGGATAAGATATTGTTCTCACATATCACTATTCATTATAAGATAAGGACAGATTCTTTATTTGTATCTTCCTCATTCGATGAAGGGCCTTCGACTTCAACTGGCTCTAAATGTTCTTCCACATAATGATGTTGTTGAGCTTCAAATTCAGCTAATTCTCTATTACCAGCCTCAATTCGAGCTTGTAACTCAGCCATTTCTTCAGGTGTAAATTGACGAGTCATATCGATTTGTTCTTCTTCTGGTTGTGAATATACCGATTCACCAAGAACTTCACCAACAACTTCTTTAAATGCTTCATCACTTGTCTGAAGATAGGTAGCTGTTGGGCGCAGAATATCTTCCCAATCTGAAGATTCAACAATTGCTAACTGGCTCTCAATTGTAGATTTAAGACGTTGATGGAAGACACGACTCTTGTTCTTCAATTCTTCTGTTTCAACAGCAACTTTCTTAGCATTGTCAGTTGCTTGACGAAGAATTTCATTTGCTTTGTACTTGGCTTCTTCCAACAAACGTTGTGCATCTTGCTCTGCTTGTTGGATAATATTGTTTGAACGTTCCGTTGCAGCTTGTTTTACTCGCTCAGCTGTATCTTGTGCAATCAATACAGATTGACTCAATGAGTCTTTCATCTCATCAAAGTAAGACAAACGCTCTTCCAAACTCTTAATATGTAAATCCTTATCATGATTAGAGCGAACCAAATCTTCATAATCACGGACTACAATATCTAAAAACTCATCTACTTCTTCTTGATCAAACCCTCTGAAGCGTGTGCTAAAAGTTTTATCTTTGATTTCTAACGATGTAATTGGCATATTTTTCCTCACTTACTTAATAACAATTGGACCGTTAATTTCTTTTTATCTTTTTTTGTTTGCCCATTATCTCTAACAAGTTTCAATCGACCAAATTTCCTAACACTAATCAAATCACCAACTTGAACTGCATAATCTGATTTTTCAACTAAATGGTAATCGACTTGGACTGCCTGTTTTTCAATTAACTGACTTGCCTGATTTCTAGACAGCTTGAAGACACCTGCTAGAAAAACATCTAATCTAGAACTAGCAATACAAATATCTAATTCTTGATAATCTTCTACTGTAGTAATTTTCTCAGTAAAATCCCGTTCTTCTAGACGAACCGGTAAACGAGCAATTTTCGTAATGCCGTCTTGAAAAAGGAGCATAAACTGTCGATTTATGATAATCTGTGCTCTCTCTTCGTTGACTAAGATATCACCAAATAGCTTCCTATCGATTCCTAGCTGATTTAAAACAGTCCCTAATATTTTTGCATGCGTTAGGCGTTCAAACTTATTAGGATAGACAATTTCTTGCAAGGAAAGTTCAAAATCAGAGAATCCCGGCTCAAAATAATCAGGATACAGGAGTACCCGTACATATTCAGTTTCAAGAAACTGCCGACTGCTCATATAGGAGATGCCGTTGGTTGATGCTAGCACCTTTAAAATCTTTTCTTGATGGGGATTTACAAAAGGTGTTAAAAAAGGAGAATAAGAATCTTCTACCTTTTTTATCCATTCTAATCCCTTATCAATAAAAGACGAATCATTCTTAGAAAAGTGTTGATAAATCATCTTGTTCATAGAAAGATCACTAAAAGTCGAATCAACTGCTCCCCTAGGAAGTGAACTAGTAATACCGCAATCCAGACAGATAAGTCAAGACCTGCAATCTGGAGGGGTAAACGTTGCAAGGGAGCTACTATCGGTTTCACTAAACTAATAATCAAGCGTCCAAGACGTGATTCATAAGCATTGGGAAACCAAGACATCAGAGCAAACACGATTAAAATCAGTGAATAGATATCCACTGCATTTTGAACAAAACGAATGAGAAAGATCATTATCTCACTCTCGTACGTTTCATATCAAAGCCAAATTCACCATTTTGTGATTCATCTGGAATTTTGATGTCTTCAATATTGACGACAACATCAACTGGTGTCAGCAGGTACATAGTAGATGCTACCTTTTTCATGTTACCAGCTAAAACATGGCGTGCCCCGTCCAGATAATCCAAACAACGACGTGCTTGAACTTCTGTCATATATTGGAAATCAATCAAAATACTTTCGTTACCAGCTAATAAATCAACAATATCTGTGGCATCTTCGTATTTACGTGGATAACGAACATCAATTGTCACCTTATCAGTAGAACGTTGACTTTGCATAGCCAACTCTTGTTGACGGGCATGAAGACGAGTGATGTTTTTATCTTTAGATGGCGTGCTACCAGCTTGTTGAGGCAACTCTTGAACAGAAGGGACTGGAGTCACAATTGGCTCTTCAGCTTTAGGCTGATATGCAGTACCAACATCTTCTCCATCTTCTGTAAAATAATCTATAAATTTATCAAATCTATCTTTTAAAGACATATTTCTTTCCTATTTAAAAAATGCTGTACCAATTCTGACAAATGTTGAGCCAAATTCAATCGCTTCCTTGTAGTCACGACTCATACCCATACTCAAGTCCGTCATTGGCATATTGGGAATTTGTTTTTCTCTAATTTCTAGTTGCAAATCCTGCGTAGCTTTAAAAATTTCTTTCAACTCATCACTACTAGCTTCAAAAGGAGCCATGGTCATCAAGCCGACATATTCAATTTTATCTAAGGTGGCCAATTCTGGCAAGAGCTCTAATAGTTCTTCCCTTGAAAAACCATGTTTGCTCTCTTCCCTTGAGATATTTACTTGTAAGAAACACTTAACAACTCTGTCACTTCTTTTTTGAATTTCTTCTGCTAGCTTTAATGAATCCAAAGCGTGGAAATAATCAACATACTGAATGACATCTTTGACCTTGCGTCTTTGCAAGGTTCCAATCAAATGCCAGGTAATATTTCTATCTTTTAAAGCTTCATATTTCTCAAGAAATTTATCCACACGATTTTCACCAATATGATGCACACCTAGCGGAAGCAAGGCCTCCGCTGTCGGTATGTCTACATATTTTGTAACAGCAACAACCGAAACAGAATTGGCTTCTCTTCCTGACTGCTGACTTGCATCTTTTATTTGTTGAAAAACACGTTCTGTATTTTCTTTCAAATTCATTTACTTAACGATTTTTGAAAAATGGAGGAGTGTCTAATTCATCCTCATCGTGTAAAGATGGCGCTTCGAAACGTTCAACTGGTGATACCACTGAATCAGTTGGTCGAACAATTGTCTCACGACGCAAGTCCCAATCACCAAATGCTGAAGTTTGAGAAGTTTCTGTGCGACGAGGTGCTGGACTTGGAATTTCTGCAGTTTCAGCCATATCAAACTGACGATTATGATTGTGTGCATGACTAGGACTTACTTGTTCATGACGAACAGCTTGTCTTGGTGCATGGCCCACAACTTTTTCCACACGATCTTGACGAACACCAGTTGCAACGACTGTAACACGGATTTCATCTTTCATGTTTTCATCGATTGATGTTCCAAGCCAGATGTTCACTCCTTGGCCAGCTGCTTGGTTGACGATCTCTGAAGCTTCTTCTGCCTCAATCAAAGTCAAGTCGAGACCACCAGTAACGTTGACGATGACATCCTCAGCACCGTCAATAGTTGTTTCAAGAAGTGGTGAGTAGATTGCCTTACGAGCTGCTTCTACCACACGTTCTTCACCACTACCGATACCGATACCCATTAGGGCGTTTCCTTTATTTGCCATAACTGTTTTCACATCGGCAAAGTCAAGGTTAATCAAACCAGGATTTGTAATCAAATCAGTAATCCCTTGAACACCTTGGCGAAGTACGTTATCTGCTTCGCTAAGAGCTTCAAGAAGTGGAGTTTTCTTATCAACAATTTCAAGCAAGTTGTTGTTTGAAATAATCAATAGAGTATCCACATGCTCACGAAGTTGATTGATTCCTTCTACAGCGTACTGACCACGTTTGCTTCCTTCAAAACCGAAAGGACGTGTCACAACACCAACTGTAAGAGCACCTAAATCTTTAGCAATGCGGGCAATAACAGGAGCAGCACCAGTACCTGAGCCACCTCCCATACCTGCAGTAATGAAGACCATGTCTGCTCCAGTAATAGCTTGAGTCAAGGCTTCTTCGCTTTCTTCGGCTGCCTTTTGACCGATTTCAGGTCGACCTCCAGCACCCAAACCACGAGTCAATTTAGGACCTAACTGAATTACAGTCTCAGCTTTTGTACTACTCAAAGCTTGTACATCTGTGTTTGCTGCGATAAATTCTACGCCTGCAACACCTTCGTCAACCATGCGGTTAATGGCGTTTCCGCCACCTCCACCAACACCGATTACTTTAATAACTGCACCTTGAGCTGCTGCTGTATCAAATGAAAATGTCATAGTTTATTTTTCCTCTTTTATTCATCAAACATGCTTCCGATTAAGCCACGGAAACGATCTGCGATTTTTGGTTTATTTTGAGAAGATACTTTATCTTCTTTGGGAGCAACTACGTTCGTAGAAGCTGATTGCTCTACCTCAGTATTTTGAACTGGTTGAATAGGGGTAGGTTGTGCTACTTGCGTAACGCGTTGAATCATCCCACCAAAATTAATTGGTTGGTGACGCAAAGTATCCTCACCCTTAACTGCTCGTTGTGCCAATAAATGCACTTCAGTCAATTGACCAGCAAATTCAGACAAGCTAATCACATGAGCAAAGGCAGGGTTACGGATTCCAACTTGATTTGGAACGTAAAGTTTAACACCAACGCCAAAGACTTCCTGTGCAAGTTCTACAATACCTGGTAAAATAGCATTTCCACCAATCAGAACAATCCCACCTGGAAGATCCAACAAATGTCTTCTTTCCAACTCTTGTTTGATTTGTTCAAAAATGTGTTTAATGCGAGCTGAAATAATCTCTGCTAGGTAGCTTTCTGTAACTTCTACAGGTTCTACTTCACCAATTACTTCAACTTGGAAGGTTTCATTGCTTGCAAGTGAAGGGTAGGCTTCACCATAGTTTAATTTCAATCCTTCAGCTAATTTCTGTGAAGTCTTCAAGACTTTAGAGATATCTTTTGTGACATAATCTCCACCTTCTTGAAGAATATTTGTAAACTGGAGTTCTTGGTTACGGATTGTAGCAACAGTTGTTTGACCTGCTCCCATATCAATCACAGTAGCTCCAAATTCACGCTCTCCTTCGTTCAAGACTGAACGAACCAAAGCCAATGGTGAAATAATAATATTTTCAACTTGAACACCTGAGCGCTCAACTGTCTTACGTAAATTGTGAAGAATAGTACGTGGACCTGTGTAAAGCAAACCACGCATTTCAAGACGAACCCCCATCATACCACGTGGGTCACGAATACCTTGGAAACCATCTACGATAAATTCTTCTGGAATAAAAGTAATGACTTCACGATCTGGTGTCATACTCTTTGTCAAGGCTGATTTAACAACATTTTCAACATCTTGATCTGTAATTTCTTTTGTATCAGATGTAACTGGAATCATACCTTGAGTTGGTTCTACTTGCAAAAGATTTCCAGGCAAACCAACATTCACTGATTTGATTGAAATGCCAGCTTTCTCTTCTGCTTGGGAAATAGCTGACTTGATAGCAGTTGCTGCTGCTTCAATATCAACGATAATCCCATCCTTTACACCTTTACTCTTGGCATTACTTACACCAATTACATTAAGTTCACCATTTCTATGCTCGGCAACCAACACTTTAATCGAATTAGTTCCGATATCTAAGCCTGTAAAAAAACCATCTCTAGCCATTACATCGCATCCTCTCTCTTCCAAGTTTCAAACTTCTATTCAATATAGCTAAAATAGGGCATAGCTATTCACAGAATATTATAACACAAAAAATCCAATCGTGCTTAGTTTTTCCTAAATTTACTTACCATTTTTTCACATTCTTTCCTTAGCTTTTTTTATTTTCCAAACAAGTTATAAAAAATCAGATTTATGAAAAAAAGAAAGCTCATTTCTAAGCTTTCTTTGCAATCATTTTTTCTGCTTCTTGTTCTAAAAATAGTTCCAAGATTTTCTTTGTTAACGTAATCGCTGCTGATAAGGCCAGGGAAACGATTAAATAATTAGCTACTAAGCCATGGTCTCCAACCAATGGTGGTTTTGTCAAGAATCCGTAATCTCCACCTGTTACTAAATTGACCACAAAAATCAAGGCATTTAGGGCAAAAGTCATGATAAAAATTCTTTTCACATCTAGCATTCTCGAGTCGTACTGTCTCAAGAGATAAACCAGTGAATTTCCCAAGAGTGCTAAGTGTCCAAAGATAAAGGATAAAATCGCAATATGCGGGAATGGATAAGGATCTGGCACGGGATAAACAAAGGCTGCTAATGTCCCAAATGTTCCTAGTAATGCAAAATACTGCCGATATTTGGATTGACCAGGAAGCAAAAGCACCACAAACATAGCCATACGGCAATGGTAAAAGGGTAAGCTTTCTGACAGTGGCATATGATTAACCCCGTACCATCCATAAAGAAGGATTAACTGAACTGCCTGCAAGATTTGGAAAAATCGTTGATAAGCCTTCTTTTCACGATAACGATAGGCTGTATAAAAGGTCAAAGCCAAGAGTGTAAATATACTGACATACCAAAAAAGATCAAACTTGGGTGGTTCTGTTGCTTGGGTCGTAAAGAAAATATCCCATAAATTCATCTAGTATTCCTCATGATTCAAAATTTTCCTGCATTTTATTATACCATGCTATTTAAGAAAAATGAATTTAGAAATACGATAATCATCTTCTTAGTCAAGATATTGCTCCTTCTGACCTTTATAAACCTGCCAAAGAATCTCTATTTGCTCCTTGGTAATGCGTTTTTCAGATAAGGTCGGCAGTTGGTCAATGGCAAAAAATTGAAGGTCAGCGATTTCTTGATTTTCTTGGAATTGTCCATCAAGAAGCTTACATTCAAAAACAAACTTTGCATATTGCTTGCTCTGTAGTTGGAAATGATTGGTATCAAAAACAGCTAGTAGTCTTTCAACTTTGGCTTTAAAACCGGTTTCTTCTTCAATCTCCTTGAGAATATTTTCTGTTGGAGAATAGCCAACCTCGCCAAAACCACCTGGCAAAGCCCAACTATCCTCTCCTTGTCCCCTAACCAGACAAATCTTCTCATCCTCAACAATCCAAGCACGGACGTCCATTAAAGGAGTCACATAAGCGGAAGTTGGTTTCAAGACTTCTGCTACTTCTTCTGCATCCAAGTCTGATGCTTGATTCAACATTTCAGATAAAAGACTTCGCAAGTCCTCGTAGCGCTCACGGTCGAAGGGATCTTTTGTAAAGGTTAATCCAGTATCTGTAAGGGTAATCATTCTTTGCAAATATTTAACAAAATCACTTGGCTTCATTTTCTAAACTTTCTACCAACTTTGCTAGATTCATAGAGTTAGATCCCTTGAGCAGGATTTGATCATGGGATCCAAGGCTTTCTTTGACCTGCTTGACTAGGTCTTCAAATTGGTCCTCGTCGGCTGTTTTTTTGAAGTAGTAAACATGGCCGATTGGGAACATTTGACTAGCCAATTGGGTTAATTCAGCAATGTCTTCTCCATAGAAAATAACGGTATCCAACACATCTGGCGAGAGACTCAAAATCATCTGGTTATGGAGCTGAACAGACTGGTCACCGAGTTCCTTCATGTCCGCCAAGACAGCGATTTTCTTGCCCCCTTCATTGGCTGGGATGGCAGAAAATGTCTCCAAAATCAACTTCATAGCAGTTGGATTGGCATTGTAAACATCTGACAAGATATCTGCTCCATTTGCTGCTTTCTTCCACTCAGTACGGTTACGCGTCAATTCAAGATTTTGGAAGGCCTGATGAATTTGCTCCTCTAAAACTCCTTCTTGTAGGGCAACATAAGACGCAATCATAGCATTAGTGGCATTGTACTTGCCAGTCACTGGCAAATCAAGGGCTTGTTCCAAGAAATTAGCCTTAAAGGTCAGACTATCCTTGCGCTCAACCAAGTCTGTGATTTCCAGCTCTGCTCCTTGCCCAAAACGGACTACCTTTTTATCGGTTGGCAAGTAGTCCTCTACAATCGAGTCAGCTGGTGCTAAAAGCAAGGAACCTGAAGCCATACCATCTGCAATTTGCATTTTTCCTTTGGCGATTTCCGAACGGTCTTTGAAAAAGGCTAAATGAGCCTCTCCAACCAAGGTCACAATGGCTGTTTTTGGATGGGCCAATTCTGACAAGAGATGAATATCTCCCAAGTGATCCTGCCCCATCTCCAAAACCAACTTTTCTGTCCCCTCAGGCATGTGCAGAACTGTGTAAGGAAGGCCAATCTCGTTATTGTAGTTTCCTTGTGTTTTGTAGGTTTTGTAGATTGTTGATAGTAAATGCGCCAACATATCCTTGGTCGTCGTCTTGCCATTTGAACCTGTAACTGCAAAGACATCAACAGCCGTTTTCTCAAGATAGTAGGCAGCTAGTTGTTGAAAAGCAGTCAAAACATCATCTACTAAAATATAAGGATGATTTGCGACCTCTTTCTCAGACAGGGTTACTACTGCACCATTTTCAAAAGCTGTTTCGATAAAGTCATGACCATCACGCGCACCTTTAAGTGGCACAAACAAATCTCCTGTCCCAATCAAACGACTGTCAAACTCAGGCTTTTCTAACTGAGCATCCGCAAAAAGACTAACATCATTTTTAGCTCCAACAGCTTGGGCAACTTCGTAAATTGTAAGTTTCATTTCTACTCCTTTAAAAAGGGTCGAAGTCCGAGAACTCTAATCACCTTACAGTGACGGTTCTGGCTTCTACCCTCTCTTTCATTTTTATAGCAAATGCGCTTCGCGCTTATCAAAACTTTCCTTAGCAAGGTCAACCAAACGCTCGATTAAGTCTGGATAGCTGATTCCCATATTATCCCAAAGCAGTGGATACATAGACCATTGGGTGAATCCAGGCATAGTATTAAGCTCATTTAGGAAAATCTCGCCCTTATCTGTATAGAAGAAATCGCAACGAGATAGACCTAGTCCACCAATCGCACGGAAGGCTGTTTCTGCATTATGACGCATGACAGCTACCACATCATCACTGATTTTGGCAGGAATATCCATGGTAATCTTATTATCAATATACTTGGCATCGTAGTCATAAAAGGCAACATCCTTGACCACTTCTCCTGGCAACGTACTCTTGACATCGTAGTTGCCCAAGAGACCAACCTCGATTTCACGGGCATTCACCCCTTGCTCAACCAAGACACGGCTGTCATATTGGAAGGCAAGTTTCAAAGCTTGACGGAGTTCTTCTTGATTTTCAGACTTAGAAATACCGACACTTGAACCCATGTTTGACGGTTTTGTGAAGACTGGATAAATCAATTTTTCTTCAACTTCAGCGATTTTAGAAGTCACATCATCGCCTTCAACGATAGCCACATAAGGAACTTGAGCAATACCAGCAGATTCCAAAACACGCTTGGTCGTGATTTTATCCATGGCAAGACTAGATGACAATATGTTACAACCAACATAAGGCATTTTCAAAACTTCGAGGAAGCCTTGAACAGAGCCATCTTCTCCCATCGGACCGTGAAGGACTGGAAAGACCACTGCTCCCTCTTCGTATATAGCACTTGGTGAAAATTGCTTATCCCAATCAATGGTTTCATTGGTCATGAGACGGTCTTCTTGACCTGGAGTCTGGCTAAATTCTTGCGTTTTAATAAAGTCACCTGACTGGCTGATGAAGAAAGTCTTGACTGTGAAACGGTCGTAGTTGACCGCACGCATCACACTTTCAGCTGAAAGGACAGAGACTTCACGCTCTGCACTACGTCCACCGTATAAAAGAATAATCGTTTGTTTCATATTATTGGTTCCAATTCTAATAGAATACTCGTTCTTTAGTATATCATATTTGCTTCTTTTTTGAAACTTGAACCTGATACTGGTCTTCAATAAATCTAAAAAGAGACCGATAAAACAACTGTCGGTCTCCGTGATTTTTGTATAAATGAATTGAGTGTGTTAATTTGTCTACACTTACAACTCTGTTCGATTTTCAATGGCTCGTAAGAGTGTAACCTCATCCGCATACTCAATGTCCGCTCCCACAGCGAGGCCACGTGCCAGGCGCGTAACCTTGATGCCAGCTGGTTTGAGCAAACGTGAAAGATACATGGAAGTTGCTTCTCCATCTGCTGTAGCATTGGTTGCTACGATTACCTCTGAAACTTCACTCTCCATAAGACGAGTCATGAGGCTCTTGAGATTGATATCATCTGGACTGATACCATTCATGGGAGATATGAGTCCATGTAAGACATGATAAAGTCCATGGTATTCTTGAATATTCTCCATAGCCGCCACATCGCGACTATCCTCGAGAACTAAAATGGTTGTCTGGTCACGACTTGGATCGGTACAGATAGAGCAAGGATCATCATCAGTCAAACGACCACAGATGGAGCAATAGGTCAGCTCTCTCTTAGCAGAAAGGAGGTTTTTGGCAAATTCATTGACATCGTCATCAGACATTCCAATGGTATAAAAGGCCAGACGTGTAGCCGTCTTGATCCCGATACCCGGCAACTTGGAATAACTGTCAATTAGTTTGGCAATAGGTGTTGGATAAAGCATAAGTTCCTTTCTAATTCATTGGATGATGTTGGTTATAGAGGTTGATAATGTCGCGCGCAATGGAAGGTCCGACACCATTTGTAAGATTGGTGTTATGCGGGAAGACAACAGCTACAGCGATTTGTGGATTATCGGATGGAGCATAGGCCACGGCATTGGTATTGGTTGCTTGCTGACCATCTGCTACATAACTTTCGGCTGTACCCGTTTTTCCGCTAATAGATACAGCTGCACCATTTGAAAAGGCACGGCCAGTTGTCAATCCACTAGTCCCATGGGCAACCTGATAAAAACCTTGTTGCAAAATACTCATATCGGAGGCGGATATATTGACCTTATTCATCTCTGACGGTTGCAGTTGTTGAATCAGGTCGCCCAATCCTCCTTTATCATTATTGCCATAAATTCCCTCAACAATACGGGGAGCCATACGGACACCATCATTTGCAATAGTTGCTACATACTGAGCTAATTGCATTGGGGTATAGTTATCAAACTGACCAAATGAATTTGTAATATAATTAGCAAGATCATAATCTTTAGGAATAAAGCCGGTGGATTCATCTGGTAAATCAATACCTGTAGATGATCCTAAACCATACTCACCAAAGGTTGAACGTAATTTCCCCATAGCCGAGTCTAAATTTCCAATTCCTGCAATCATATTCGGTTGATAAGTCAATCCCATAATCCCTAAAGCTGTTTGGACCATATAAGTATTAGATGAATACTCCAAAGCTTGAACTGCCGTAATCGGCATTGGCCCAGAAAAGGCAGTATACCACGAATTGATAGGGGGTGAACCTTGGAAGACAATAGACTGATCCGTCAAGGTCTGGTTCCCTGATAAGACTCCATTCTCCCAACCGGAACTGATGGTTGCAGCCTTAACGACCGAACCTGGTACAAAGACATTGGTTACCGTTCCCAAAGAATCAGGCGTCAACTCTCCCGTTTTCAGATCATGTTTAATTCCTGACATGGATAAAACTGCACCTGTTTTGGGGTTCAAAGCAACTGCATAGACACCTTCAGAATACTTAGCTCCTCCATTTCCTAGTTCGGAAGTGAAATAACTCTTAAGAAGATTGTCCACGCTATCTTGGAAGGCCAAATCGATGGTCAGTTTGATATTGTTCCCTTTGGTACCATCTTCAATATTTTCGACACTTTCCATATTGCCATACTTATCTAGATGAATTTCCTTCACCGAGCGTTTACCTTGCAAGGTTTCTTCATATTGTTTCTCTAGATAAGAGGTACCAACCCGATCATTTAGAGAATAGCCCTTTTTAATATAAGCATCAGCTTCTTCAGCTGGGAGACCAGCTTTTTCACCGGATACACTTCCCACTATAGAAGAGAGAGAAGTCTCTAGAACCTTTCGATCCCACGTGGTTGAAATACTGATACCAGGTAAATTCTTAGAAGCCGAAGCAATCAAGGCAATCTGTGTATCTGTCAAGGAATCTGTCGCAATGGCTCCTGTCTCAAAGTTTCCAACAGCATTTAACTGGCTAAAAAGATAGATTTCTTTCTTATCATCCTCTGTATAGTTTAATTGACTCGTTTGGACACTATCGACCGCATTGTTATAGAGTTCTGATTCGGATAGACGATTGCCATCTGAATCAAGACGTTTCTCACGTGGTAAGCTTTCCACTACTTTCTTATAGACATCTTGATCTGCTAGATAATAGTCCGCCAACTGTCGGTCAGTCAATGTTGGAGAAGTAACTCCTACATAGGCTAACAGCTTCTTAGCTGTTTCTTTTAAATCTGCAGCCGTCATTTTGTTGTTTCGAGTAAAGGAAACAACTTGTTTCACAGTATTTTCAACTAAGGGCTTGCCACTGGCATCATAAATTTCACCTCGAGCTGAACTAGTAGTCACCTTTGTTTTACTAGCCGATGCTAGTTTTGTCTCATAAAAATCCTTGTTCAAAACCTGCATATAAAGCAGGCGACCAATAATGGTCATAAAGAGTAAAATGATGATTGAAAACAATAAATTAAGCCGAATCGGAATCGAATGGCTGTTAAATTTCCTCATACAAATCAGTCTCATTTCTATTTAAAATCTTACTCTTCATTGTACCATAATTTAAGAAGAAATTTTGGAAAAGAAGGGAGCTTTTCCCATTTTACAGGAAAATACGATTTTATTTATCCATCCCTACATTATATGATATAATAAGTGTAAAAGTTCGATGACTCAGTCTTTTTCCAATATGACTCATTTAAAGGAGCCTTCCCTATGGACAAACCAGATATAGCAACCCTCATTGATTCTCACTTCGAAGAAATGACAGACCTAGAGCAAGAAATCGCTCGCTATTTTTTGCAAGCTGAAACCATTGCAGATGATTTATCTTCTCAGCAGGTCACTCAAAAATTACATATCTCTCAAGCTGCTCTGACCCGCTTTTCTAAAAAATGTGGTTTTACAGGCTATCGAGAATTTATTTTCCAATACCTGCACCAAGCAAAGAAACAGGACACTCATTCTCACAAACATAGTCCTTTAACCAATCGAGTTCTTAGAAGCTATAGTAATATGCGGGAACAAACACAGGGCTTGATTGACGAAGAACAACTGGAACGAATCGCCCAGTTAATCGAAGATGCTGATCGTGTCTACTTCTTCGGAACAGGGAGTTCTGGCCTCGTAGCTCGTGAAATGAAATTACGCTTTATGCGTCTAGGTGTGGTCTGCGAGGCTTTGACCGATCAAGATGGTTTTGCTTGGACAACCAGTATTATGGATGAGAATTGTCTCGTACTCGGTTTCTCACTTTCTGGCTCAACTCCTTCTATTTTAGATAGTCTATTAGACGCGAAAGAGATGGGGGCACAGACTGTACTTTTTACAAGTGTTCCCAATAAAGATAGTCAGGCCTATACAGAGACTGTTCTTGTAGCCACACACAGCCAGTCATCCTACATCCAACGAATATCCGCTCAACTCCCTATGCTCTTCTTTATCGATTTGATTTATGCCTACTTTTTGGAAATCAATCGTGAAAGCAAGGAGAAAATCTTTAATAGCTATTGGGAAAATAAAAAACTCAATGGCTATCGTAGACAAAAACGTGTAAGAAAATCCTAGTTTGGTCTAGCCAAACTAGGATTGTTTTGTCTTAATACTCTTCGAAAATCAAATTCAAACCACGTCAACTTCGCCTTGTCGTACTCAAGTACTGCCTACGGCTAACTTCCTAGTTTGCTCTTTGATTTTCATTGATTATAAAATGATAATAAGCACCCAACATACCTGCTGTATTTTGATGATGGGCAAATTCTAATCGTGTTTTTTCAGCTAGACTTGGCACCAAGGCTTCTTTCAAGGCTGTACGGATTTTGGGTTTGAGGATAGCCTCTTGTCCCATGATACCGCCACCGAGAATGACTACTTCTGGATTGGCCACATAGCAAATATTTGCCAGACCTTTTCCTAGATAGTCTACCATGCGGTCAATACCAGCCATGCAAATCTTATTTCCTTCGGTAGCTTCCTTAAAGATACGTCGGCCATTCCACTGGTCAACTGGATCTCCATGACCTGCTGCTACATACTCTACCAAGGCTGTCGTAGAAGCCAAATCTTGGAACGCTCCATCCTGCATATGCATATAACCAACTTCACAGGCTGAATTGCTAAATCCATGGAAGACTTTCCCATCCATAATCAAACAACCACCGATACCGGTTCCAATAGTCAAGCAAAGTGTCACACTCGCTCCCTTGCCTGAACCAGATACTGCCTCAGCCAGACCTGCACAGTTAACGTCATTCTCAATTTCACAAGGAATCGCAAAGCTAGTCTCGATTTCCTTTTTGAACTGGGTGCCTGCGTAGTTAGGGATTTGAGGCCCAGCATAGAAAATCTCACCCTTATCAGGATCCACCATCCCAGCAGAAGAAATAGCAACACCTACTACTGGGCCTTGTTCTAAATAGCTGGCTACGATATCTTTGGTCTTTTGTAAGATATGAGGTCCACCTTTATGCGCCTCTGTTGGCATTTCATGCGATTCAACAAGTTGGCCTTCTTGGTCGATCAAACCATATTTGATATTTGTTCCACCGATATCAATTGCAACGTAGTGTGTCATAAATACCTCCTTATGGATTAGAGGAAGCGCTCCTTGGTTTCACGAATCAAGGCTGCAGCTGCTTCTACAACTGAACGATCTTCTTCAGTCACTGGTGTCAATGGTGAACGAACAGAGCCAATGTTCAGTCCTTCATTGATCTTCAAGACTTCCTTAATCACACCATACATATTTCCATGTGCAGAAGTGAGTTTACCAATGATTGCATTGATAGCGTATTGCAATTCACGCGCTGTTTCTAGGTCTTTATCCGCAATCAATTGGTTGAGTTTCAAGAAGAGTTCTGGCATCGCACCATAAGTACCACCGATACCAGCTTTAGCACCCATGAGGCGACCACCTAGAAACTGTTCATCTGGACCGTTAAAGACGATATGGTCTTCCCCACCAAGACTCACAAAGGTTTGGATATCTTGAACTGGCATAGAAGAGTTCTTAACACCGATAACACGAGGATTTTTCAACATTTCAGTATAAAGGCTTGGAGTCAAAGCAACCCCTGCCAATTGAGGAATGTTATAAATCACGTAATCTGTATTTGGAGCTGCAGAACTGATATCGTTCCAGTATTTAGCAACCGAGTATTCTGGCAAGCGGAAGTAAATCGGCGGAATAGTCGCAATGGCATCTACACCCAAGCTTTCTGCGTGGCGAGCAAGTTCCATACTGTCTTTGGTATTGTTGCAAGCAACGTGAGCAATGATGGTCAGTTTACCTTTGGCAACTGCCATGACTTCTTCCAAAATCAACTTGCGGTCTTCAACGCTTTGGTAGATACATTCACCAGAAGAACCATTAACATAGAGGCCTTGAACACCTTTATCAATGAAATATTGAACCAAGGCACGCGTACGCTCTGGACTTACTTCTCCTTGATCATCATAACATGCGTAAAAGGCTGGAATGACACCTTCGTATTTTTTTAAATCTGACATAGATTTTCTCCTAAATTTTCTTTTTTTCTGCTAAGAGCAGGTTTTATTCTTTACGTGTTTAGTATACACCTTGTGAAAAACGCTTTCAATATCTTGTGTACACTTAGATTTTAGTTTCGATATGAATTTTGAAATATTTATGGCTTGAAAGTAGTTTCAGAAACAAACCATCCTATTGGTATTTTGCGAAAATTTTCTCCATCAATCCAGTCTGGATAAAGACCAAGAGCCCAAACCCAAAAAGCAGGAAGGCTGAGCCACCTAAAAGCAAACTGAAGGCGGACAGATAAAGAACCATCACAATGAGAAAGAGAATGGCTAACATAAGGAAGAACCAAGGAAAGTTAAAACTTGCCAAGATAAGTCCTTTTTGTAAGACTTCTTTCCAAGTCAAATCATAGCGTGCAGCGATAGGATAGCTAGCCAACATCACGATAGTGAGGAAGATAAGAATACCTAGACAAATAGCTTTTACCATTTGGAAAGGCATAGCTGTCTGACCCCAGAAGAGATAGAGGTCTAGAAGGCTTAATGAGACGACACCCAACTCAAGCAGACCTAACTGAAGACCTAGTTTCAGATTTTCCTTGAAAGCTCTTAGATAGATTTTAAAGACAGGTACACGTCTACTCTTCTTAATCTCAAACATAGTCTCGTAGAGGCTAATTTTAGCTACTCCAATCGTCACGATGGGCAAACAAGTGATGACAAAAAGAAGATTGGCTGTCACGATATCCAAGACTTTCTCACTAAAACGCATGAGAAAGTTATCTGTATCAAATGCTGCCTTGATAAGGCTTACTCCTTTTTGTGCCATATTTGCTCCTTTAATCAATCAAAATTTTAAAGAGATATTTGCGAACCTTCTCTTCCATACCTGCATAGCCATTTGGCTGATGTGGTTCTCCTGGGAAGAAAATCGCAAAATTGTGATAACCCAACAAGAGTGGGTAGTGTTCGTGACAATGAAGAAAGCCAATGTCACTCGCTTCGTCAAATGCTACTGCTTCATCTTTGATACGTGAACCGTAGCTAGAATATTCATGTCCTTCTACCAGCAAATGCAAATCTGCATAGTTCTGATGATGCTCAAATTGATCATTTTCAGCTCGATTGAGGACATTTTCCTGAACAACTAGAAAGACTTTATCTCCGTCAATCTCATACTTACCTAGTTCAAATGAATCTTTACGATGCTGATAGAGATAGTCGATAGCCTTGTCTAGATTGGGATGAATTCCTTTGTAAAAGGTGATGTTTTTCAAATCGTCAAAAATCATACTGTTTCCTTCGTTTCTGATAGTTAACTAAAATCATTCTTAAGTTGATAAGTGTCTAACAAAACTTCATAAAGTAACTGCATACCCTCCATTTTGTAGACACTTATAACTCTGTATTCTCTTATACTCAATGAAAATTGAAAAACAAACTAGGAAGCTAACCGCAGGCAATACTTAAGTATGGCAAGGTGACGCTGACGTAGTTTGAATTCAATTTTCGCAGAGTATTAACCTTTGACCGCTCCCATAGTAATACCCTGAGTAAAGGATTTTTGGAAGACTAGGAAGACTGTTACGATTGGCACAGCAGCAAGAGCTGCACCTGCCATGATCAAACCATAGTTGGTTGCCATTTCGGCCTGCATGGTTGCAACCCCGAGTGAGATAGTCAAGTTTTGACGTGAAGTCAACATAACCAACTGCATGAAGTAGTCGTTCCAAGTATTGATGAAAGTGAAGATTGCAAGGGCTGCAAATCCTGGTTTCACAATTGGGAAGGCTACGCTCCAGAAAGTACGAATCTCACCACAACCGTCGATTTTAGCTGATTCAAGCAATTCTGTTGGGATGTTTTCACTGAATTGTTTCATGAGGAAGACACCGAATGGCCATCCAATCAAAGGCAAGATAACTGCCCAAAGAGTGTCATGGATTCCCATGAAGTTGACGATACGTACCAATGGCACAAGGACAACTTGTTTTGGAAGCGCCATGGCAGCGATAAAGATGGCAAATAGAATACGTTGACCATAGAAACGTTTTTTAGCCAATACATAACCTGCTAGAGAAGAGGTCGCACAGACTAAGAACATGGTTACTAGCGAGATAAATACAGAGTTCCACATCCATTGCATAGCAGGGTTTTGCACCATGAGTTGTTGGAAGTTCTCCATGGTTGGCATTTTAGGGAACCATTGTGGCGGAATCATAATGGTATCAGGTTGTGATTTGAAGGCCCCTGTCAAAATCCAGTAGAAAGGAAAGATGAACAGCACGGTCAACAAGAGCAAGATAATAGTTGAAATAACAGTGAAAGCTGTTAAAGGTTTCTTTTGTGTAGATTGCATAGCTGTCTCCTTTCTTTAGTATTCTACGTCGTTTCCAAGTACTTTAAATTGAACAAAGCTTACGATAGCGATCATGACTGCCAAGAAGACACCGATGGTGTTGGCATAGCCGTATTCTGTCAATTGGAAGGCTTTTTCGTAAAGGTAGTACATCAGTGTACTTGTTGAGTAGTTTGGACCACCTGAAGTCAAAAGCTGAATCAAGGCGAAACACTGGAATGAGTTGATTGTTGTAATGATTGCGATATAAAGTGTTGTTGGAAGGAGGCTAGGCCATTTAATCTTCCAGAACACTTGCAATTCAGTCGCACCATCAACACGCGCTGCTTCTACCAATGAATTGTCAATATTTCCCATGGCAGCGATATAAAGGATAATCGGCTGACCAACAGATGTAGTCAAAAGGATAATCATAATCGCCATCAAAGCCCAGTTTTTATCTCCCAACCAAGAAATGTTTTGGCTGATGATGTGGCTTGACTTAAGGACAAAGTTTAAAATTCCTGATAGTGGGTCATAGATCCATTTCCATACAACTGTTACGGCAACACTACCTGTTACAACAGGAAGGAAGAAGACGAAACGGTAGAAGGATCTGGCAATCGCATTTTGATGATATGTCTGAGATGCTACAAAGAGTGAGAATAGAACAACAACTGGTACAGATCCAATAACCAGAATCACGGTATTGATCAAAGACTTCATAAAGACAGGGTCTTTAAACATGCGAATGTAGTTGTCCAAGCCCACAAACTCAAATTTAGTCATTGAGTAGTTAAAGAAACTTGTAATGAATCCCATAATCATAGGAGCCAAGACAAAGATGACAAAGAAGAATAATACTGGTGCTAGGAAAGCGTAGGAAATCACTGTTTCCCGCATACGAATTTTATTGACTTTCACAGTCGGCACCTCTCTTTCACAAATAAAATATTTTGGATTTTCTTGAACTGTTTTAAAATCAAAATGAAATTTTTTAAGATTAGCTTATGTAAGAACTTCATTTTAATTTCGTGACAGTTCCTACCATTTCAAACAAAATCCTCCCTTTTCTTACATAGACTATGCACAGGGAAAAGGGAGGAGTCAATCTGATTTAGTGCTTATTGTTTTGTAGCTTTTTTAATTGTTTCGTTAGCTTTTTCAGTGAAGGCTTTCAAAGCATCCGCTGGTTTTTCGTCACCATTTGATACAGATTGCAACATTGGGAACCAAAGTGTTCTCATTTCAGCAAAACCATTAATAGTGTTGTAGTATGGTGAGTAGTATTTAGTCCAACCACTGATTGTTTCCATACGTTTGTCTTCATAAAGTTTGCCAAATGAAGTACGAACTGGGAAGGCACCTGTACGAACAACGTCTTTTGGACCCCATTCTTTGTCATCCGCGATGAATTGAACGAATTTCTTAGATGCTGCAACTTTCTTGTCGTCTTTATTGTTGAATACTGCAAATCCGTTTACAAGGTATTCAAGAGCTGGTTTACCTGAATCTGATGGGAATGGTACTTCTACCACTTCTACTTTACTTGCTTCCAAGAGTTTAGCTTGGATACCATTTTGAGCTGGTGCCCAAAGGATTGTGTAAGATGTTTGACCGTTGGCAAAGTTTTGGATATCTGCTCCACCGTCAAATTGTGAACCGTTGTTCAACAAACCGTCTTTGATCCAGCTAGCTGCTTTTTCAAGACCTTTGACGAATTTAGGATCATCAGTTGTATATTTTGTTACATCTTTATCTGTTACAGAAGCTCCATAAAGGTTTGCAATGAAGGCACGTGTTCCTTGGTCTCCCCCTTGACCAGAACTGAACAATGAACCTGGTGTGTAGCCTTTATCTTTAAGTGCTTTCAAAACCTTTTCAAAGTCATCAGTTGTCCAACCTTCTTTTACAAGGTTTGCAACTCCAGCTTCTTCCAACATTTTCTTGTTCATAGCCATGTAGAATGGAGCTGAACTGATTGGATACATGTAAGCTTTATCTCCAGCTTTACTTGCTTGTACGATATTTTCGTTGTTAACATCTTTGACGAATTCGTCTGTGAAGAGGTCGTTCAACTCAGCCAATTTACCGTTTTTACCGTATTGGATGATACGTCCTGGTGCGTCAAACAGTACATCTGGAGCTGTTCCTGCTTCGATAGCTGTTGTGATTTTTTCAGGACCTGACTTGAAGTCGATGGTTTCCAATTTCACTTTTACATCTGGATTTGCTTTTTCAAACGCTTCGATGATTGATTTTTCATATGTTCCAACACCGTCACCAGTTTTTTCTTGAGTGAAGACTGGAAATGCCCACCAAGTGATTTCTGTTTTTCCGCTATCGCTACCTGATTTCCCAGCATCTTTACTTCCGCCAGAATTACCACATGCAGCAAGGCCAAGAACCACAGCACCCGCAAGTACTGTACAAGCTAGTTTTCTAAATTTCATTTGTATTCTCCTAATTGATAAGCGTATCCATATTGGATAATGAGTAAGATTGAACTTGTATACGTTTTCATTTTATCCGACGCATCCACCACTCTCCTCTTTTTTGAGATTGTGTTATTTAAGACCAGCAACGAAGCGTTCTGTAATCTCTTTTGGTCTAGTAATAGCGCCACCAACAACGATGCCTCGCACTCCATATCCAAGGATTTGTTTGGCTTGTTCTGGTGTATGAATTTTCCCTTCTGCAATGACATCTACACCAGCATCACAGAGTTTTTTGATTAATTCAAAATCGGGACCATCCACTTTAGGACTGTAAGATGTGTATCCTGATAAGGTTGTTCCGACAAAGTCAATTCCTGCTTCAACGGCTGCCAATCCTTCCTCGAAAGTACTTGTATCAGCCATCAAGAGCTGGTTAGGATATTTTTCCTTAACCTGGCGAATGAACTCTTGAATCTCCAAACCATCATAGCGTTCACGCTTGGTACAATCCAGAGCAATGACCTCTATATCAAGTTCTGCCAATTCATCAACTTCTTTCATAGTAGCAGTGATGAAGGGTTCTTGCGGTGGATAATCTCGTTTTATTATCCCAATGATTGGAAGGTTTGTAACCTCCTTGATTTCCTTGATATCGCGAACACTATTTGCTCGGATACCGACTGCTCCACCTTGCTCAGCCGCTTTGACCAGCAAGGGAATGACTCCTCCCGCTTCTGTATAGAGCGGTTCGTGAGGAAGGGCCTGACAAGAAACGATGATTCCATCTTTGATTTGTGCAATCAAGGCTTCTTTAGTAATCTGTGGCATCCTCTTTCCTCCTTTTCTTTGTTCTTATGAGTTCATTATATATTATTTTTAAAGCGCTTTCAATACTTTGTAGTAGAATAGATTTTAGTTTCAAAAGTATTTTATAGAACAGCTGTTTCTGAAAGTAGTTTCAGCACTGTCTTATTTTCAATTCGCTCAGTATATAAAATGATAAAAAGAGATAGCCATCTTTCAAATGGGCCATCTCTTTTATCATTAACGATGAGCAAAATTCATTTTATTCAAGACCTAATCTAGTCCTCTTTTCGTTTCTTCCCAAATGTCAAAACAGATAAGAGACCTGCCACTAATCCTAGAGAAATAAAGGTTGTATTTTCTTTGCTTCCAGTATTTGGAAGCTCATTTTGTTTAGCCGCTGGTGCTTGATAAGTAGCACCTTGTCCAAGAGATAACTTCTTAGCTGGACGTTCGTTTGCAGCTGCTAAGACTGGTTTGGTTTCTCCCTTGTACTCTGGCACTTCATGGATTGCTGCCTCAGCTCCATTGACACCTCCTTTATACTCAGGAAGAGCATTTGAAGCTGCCAAGACAAAGTTAGCACCACCTCTATATTCCGGAACCTCATTTGAAGCTGCTAGAACTGAATTTACACCCCCTTTGAATTCCGGTTTTTCTACTGTTGGTGCTGGCTCTTCTCCCACTGTTGCTAAGGGACCTGTGTATTCAGGAATTTCTGTTACAAGAGCTTCTACTCCATTCACTCCACCTGTAAACTCCGGTTTTTCTACTGTTGGTGCTGATTCTTCTCCCACTGTTGCCAATGGACCTGTATATTCAGGAGCTTCTTCAGTTACTGCAGCCTCAACGCCATTAACTCCACCTGTAAATTCTGGTTTTTCTACTGTTGGTGCTTCTTCTCCTGCTGTCGCTAATGGGCCTTTGTATTCAGGAGCTTCTTCAGTTACTGCTCCTTCTTCACCATTAACGCCACCCGTAAATTCTGGAACTTCATTTGTCGCAGCTTCGCTTCCATTTACACCATGAGTAATTTTAGAACCAACTACTGAAACAGGCAAATTATGCATACTTTCGATAGCTCCTTCTGCTAAGCCTTTAACTTTTTGACCAATATCCTCTGGATCTACTGTAAACAATAGAGTCTTCGTATCATACTGCGTCATAAAAGTAGCTGTTTTACCATTGGCAAGTTGTAAAGTTGGTGCTTGATTGACCAATACTTCTGAATCAAATTCCATGGCAATAATGCCTTGCCCCATATGAACTGCATGTGTAACTTTTGCTTCGGTTGGAGAAACCATATCCTTGCTTAAGAAATCCCAATTAAATTTCTTATAAGACAAGGTATATTCGTTTTGGTTGTTATCTGCATGCTCATAAAGCAATCCATATTCGCTATTCCCGAGATCTTGAATAGAATTGTAGGCAAACTTACCACTTTGAATAGGATTATGCTTAAGCCAAGTCAGCTCTCCATTTTCTTCGACACGGGCTAAGTGTACCAAACCGTTGAAACGTCCTGGTCCACCTGCATTACTAAGAACAATATACTCTTTTCCATCATGCATCGTATGAATAGCAGCCAATTGAACATAAACATCCTTGACATCCGCATAACGTTTTATATCATTTTCCCAAGTTACTCCACCATCTTTACTAGTAGCAACTTGAAGGTCCCCTGTCAAGCCACGCATGAAGAGCTTGAGATCTCCATTATTTAATTGTACAACAGAGGACTCGGTATTTTGAGCATAATAATTACTCATGGTACTTGAGTCAATCACAGTGCCATCAGTCAACGTACGATGGTCGTTCACACCACCTCCCATATGCCAAGTCTTACCATGGTCATCTGAGTAGATAACCCGAGATGATTGAGAACCGTTTAAGTGGTTGGTCTGATTAGTTGTATAAGTAGGTACAATGATTCGACCTTTATGAGGTCCGGTATGAAGAGTAATTCCTGTTCCAGGCCCAACCCCTAAGAATTTCATCCAATCAGCTTTTACCATTGGGGTAATATCTTGAGGTGCTGACCAAGTCTTACCATCATCATCACTGTAAGACATCCATAGATAAGAATCCTTAGCAACTCTAAATGGAGACGTTTTATTGCTTGTGAAATAAATATTTCCTAATAGTTGATTCCCTTGATACAAATCACCCTTATCGCTATAAGCTGGTTTAACTGGGTTTACAACAACACGATAATCGGTTGCTTTCCCATCTGGAGTATAAACTGTGCCATTTTCGCGTATTGTATAGGAACCTTCTTCGCCTTCTTTGTAGAGAATTTGGTAAGTTTTGCCATCGATTTGTTTATAGGCTTCTTCTCTTTGAGCAGCCATTCCAAAGATTCCTTTCCCTTCTGGGAACATATCATAGATAGAAAAAATTCGTTTTGTTGCAGGATCTTGAACCAAAACCATATCGATGTTCACTGGTGAACCGATTGATGGATCAGAGGCTTTTGGATTGTCTCGTAAATTTGTAATAGTTACTCGGTCGCTCCATGTCTTCCCCTTATCCTCACTTCGTCTAACGACCATGCCGATATCACCCCAGTCACTTGAATGAAGACGGCGTTCATCTGCACCAGCAATCAGAGTGCCTTTATCTGTCTTAAGAAGAGCAGGAATACGATAACTCTTGATGCCATCTTTATTTGGTTGGTTATGCATACCACTCTCAAAGACATCTTGTTTTTCAGTAAGTTTAGCTCCCTCAGGTAGCTTTTGCTCCAAATCAGATCTTTCAAATAATTGGCTACGTTTTTGAACTTCATCAGGAGTCAGTACTCGGTCATAGACACTTAAATTACGAACCTGTAGATTTGCTCCCCAAACTGAATTTCCTGCCCGATTTGTTGCACCAATTTGAGCATGTGTAATATCTGGCATATCCTTGATAAATTTACCAGACTTCAAGCTAGTACGCGATAAAACACCGTTTACATAGAGTCTAACTTTTCCTTCTGGATTGTCTGCATTTGGTCTTTCTACAGTAAAGGTAACCGAATTCCACTGCCCAGGCTTAATTTTCAATGGAGCATCCGTATATTTATCATAAAATTGTGCTCCATTTGCATCACGCCCCTCAATTAATGCTGTATTATTGAGAACAGCCATTGTGAAGTACTCATCTTTTTTCTTATCACTAGACACTGAGAATAGATTATAAAATGCTGGAGCTTTGGCATCTGGCTTGAATTCCATATGAATGGTCGCATTTTGAAGTTTCTTCAATGTATCTAATTCACTGGCTAGGTCTACACGCTGACCATTTTCCGAATTTGTTTCAACATCTTCTTTTTCTACTACTGGAGTTGCATTTGCGATGTCTCTAGCATAATAATCTCGAGGAAGTACTCCCTCTTCTTCTTTATTTTGCTCCTTGTTACTTGCTTCTGTAGTTGCAGAATCTGTTTCTGGTTTATCAGCAGGAGCTGGTGTATTGTCAGCTGCAGGTGTATTTGTTGGAGTGGTTGTCTCTGCTTCAGCAGTCTCATTTTTCTTCAACTTATCCTGGTCAACTTCCACACCATTATCTTTCGCTGTTGCCAATTTTCCAGCTAATTCACTATCTAAATTTGCAAGACTTCCTGAAGAAGCTTCTTTTGGTAATTCTGATAAACCTTGATTATTATTTTCAGCAGCGGTTACAGTTGAGTTTCCTTGTTCATTTGCCAATACAGGGTTTACTCCAAACACCACTGCACCAATGGTTACAGAGGCTACACCCACTGCAAATTTACGAATACCATATCTTTGTTTTCTGTCAAAATTCTTCTGATTCATCTTTCTACCTTTCAATATCACCAAAAAATAAAGCGCTTTCTTTTTGTTTTAAAATTTTTACTCCCCACCATAGGAAAACACAAGAAAGTAATTAATAAACGAGAGTTCCTCTCCTTCTCTCTTTCAATATTTAGCTAGCTGCAGTCCAAATAGTAGCTCTTTCACTCCTTTCCTAGAGACTTTTTCTTTATTATACAATAAAGTCATAGGTTTATCTCGAGCTTGCGATAGAATAGATTTTACTTTCAGTAATATTTTAATATTTTAATATTTTTAAAAGTACTTTCAATATTTATAACAAAAAGAGAGCTACTGGGCTCTCTCATTCATCACTTTATATATTTAAAAGAAATCTCACTACCACATAGCCAGTTGTAGACTTGGTCATTGAGAAAGACATTCATGGCTTCGTGAGCATACTCAGGCATGATGCGATAGGCTTTATCGCAGGTCAGACGGTTGTAAATCGCAAACTGGGTAATAGGATAGCAAACATCATCGTCCAAGCCCGTAATCATCTTAACCTCACCCTTGATACGATGGGCAATATTTTTCACATCGATATAGGCAAGGGTCGCCATGATTTCCTCCTCAGTTTCATGGAAGGGGTCGTGAAACTTGAAATAACGGAAAAGTTCGTCGTAAGCTTCGCTAGTATTGCCAATCTCAAGCACTCGTCTGAAGTCTGATAAGAAAGGATAGATTGCAACAGTTTTCTTAATTCGAGGATTGAGAGCTGCTGCAACTAGAGCTAGAGCCCCTCCCTGTGAGGCACCATAGCTAGAAAGGCGCTTCTCATCCACCTCAGGCAGACTAGCAATAATTTCAACCAACTGGTAAATATCCAGATAAACATCCTTATAAAAGAGGTGATCCCGACCTTCCACAGCACCACGGATAATATGCCCCTTAACCGTATTTCCTAGAGGAGAACGCAAACCATCTTGTGAGTAACCCGACTGCCCCCGCACATCCATGGAAACAACACCATAACCAGCCACAGTATAGGCTAGCATGTCAGCCCAGTCCAAGCCACGCCCCATATAACCATGGAAATGGAAGATTATCGGAACCTTCTCATCACTCTTTGGAAGAACGACGCGTGCATAGACCTTGCCTTCCTTGCTTCCTTCAAAAGTGAGCTCATAGCACTTGACTTGAGAAATATGGAAATCTCTTTCCTCCAACTGGTAGGCTGGAAGAGTGGAAACTTTTTTCACTTCCTCATCCCAGAAATCATCAAAGTCTTCTGGAACCTCATCCCGTCCTTTATAAGTCTTGATGTCTTCTAACAAAGCTGGATTTTTCATAGCATGCTCCTTCATTTTTGTAATCGCTACCACAACTGTAGCATATCTAGAAAAGCATTGCAAGAAAGAAGAGTAAATAGAAAGAGATTTTAGATTTTCTCCCTCAAACCTATCGACTGAAAGTAGTTTTAGAAATGAAAAAAGAGCATTTTCGCTCTTTCTTCTTCTGCTCAATCTTAATTTTTTGCTTCCTTCTTTTGGACAGTAGTTTGGTAATTTACTTTAATCGTTACGGTCATGTGAGAGTCCTCGTTTCTTTTTGATGACTCTAGTATAAGGGGCTAACCTGAAAGCTAGCTTAAGTTTTCTTTAGAGAAAGCTTAATCTAGATGTTCTTTCTTTTCCAAATGAAGGGCAATCATGCGCCACTCTGGATCCTCTTGCCAGCCTTCTATAGAACTAATGTAGCTAGCAACCTTTCTGGCTTCTTCTAAAATCGGAAAATCTTCGATAATATCAGCCACTTGAAATTCTGGAAGTCCTGACTGTCTAGTTCCAAAAATCTCACCAGAACCACGCATTTTCAAATCTTCCTCCGCAAGGACAAATCCATTGGTCGTTTCTGTCATGATGCGCATGCGGTCTTTCCCAGAATCCGTCTTGGGATTGGCAACGAGAACTGCATAAGACTGCTTATCTCCCCGACCAACACGACCTCTGAGCTGGTGAAGTTGGCTGAGCCCGAACCGATCGGCATCCATGATAATCATAACGGTCGCATTGGGAACATTGACCCCAACCTCGATAACCGTCGTCGAAACCAGAATATCCGTTTTTCTCTCTTTGAACTCCTGCATAATCTGGTCTTTTTCGTCACTCTTCATCTTACCATGTAGAAGAGCCACCTCTGCCTTACCAGCAAAATGAGCCGTCAATTCCTCTGATAAGGCAATGGCATTTTTCAAATCCAGAGCTTCTGATTCTTCAATCAAAGGAGAGATAACATAGGCTTGTGAACCTTTTTTAATTTCCCCCTCTAACCAAGTCAAGACCTGAGGTAATTGCTCATGTTTGATCCAGCGTGTCACAATAGGTTTCCGTCCTGCTGGCATCTGGTCGATAATGGAAACATCCATATCGCCAAAGGCTGTGATAGCCAGCGTCCGTGGAATAGGAGTCGCTGTCATCATGAGAACATCTGGATTGTCGCCTTTTTCCCTTAGAATACGCCTTTGCCCCACACCAAAACGGTGCTGCTCATCGATGATAATCAAACCCAGGCGATTATAATCCACCCCATCCTGAATCAGAGCGTGGGTTCCGATAATCAAATCAGCATCACCCTTGGCAATAGTCTCCAAGACTTCTCTCTTTTCTGCAGCTTTCAAGGAACCTGTCAAAAGAGCCAGTTTCAAGTCTGGAAAAAGGTTCTGTAAACTCTCAAAATGTTGCTCTGCGAGAATTTCTGTTGGTACCATGAGGGCTGATTGGTAGCCAGCTGTCACTGCCGCAAACATAGCCAAACCAGCGACTACCGTTTTTCCGCTCCCCACATCTCCTTGTAGGAGACGATTCATGTGGTGATTGGACTTCATGTCGGTCAAAATTTCCTGCAAACTCTTTTCCTGAGCTGGGGTCAGGGCAAAAGGAAGGCTTTCTTTGACAGCTGTCACTTTTTCCTGAGACCAATCCAGAACCAGACCGCTTCCCTGAACTCTATTTTCAGACTTGAGCATCTGCAATTGCATTTGGAAGTAAAAAAGTTCCTCAAACTTGATACGGCGAAGGGCCTGCTTGTATTCTGCCAAATCCTTTGGAAAATGCATAGCTCGGACTGCCTGACAACGGGACATGAGTTTGTATTTGTCCAGCAAAGACTGGGGAAGATTTTCCTCAATCAAGAGATCCAGTCCCTGATCAAAAGCCGTCTTGATGACCTTGACCAGACTGGCCTGACTGATTCCCTGAGCCAAGCGATAAACAGGCTGGAGGTCATCTTCCACCTGAGCCAGGACCTTCATTCCAGTCAGACTAGCCTTTGCACGGTCCCATTTTCCAAAGACAGCAAGGGTTGCTCCCAACTCTATTTTATCAGCCAGATAGGGCTGGTTAAAGAAATTCACTGCGAAAACGACTTCTCCCTGCTTGAGGCTAAAACGCAAGCGATTGCGCTTGAAACCATAATACTGAACACTGGCAGGAGTCACGACTTGACCAGAAAGAACCGCCTTCTCACCGTCTTCTAGCTCCAGCACCTGCTTGGTTTTAAAGTCTTCGTAACGGAAAGGAAAGTAGAGCAAGAGGTCTTGCAAGTTTTCAATTCCTAGTTTGGCGTATTTTTCTGCTGACTTTGGTCCCACACCAGGTAAGACATGCAAGGGTTGATGTAGATTCATGCTCCACTCCTTTCTTTTCTAATAATATTCTCTCGGAATGCGATCGCTGAGGAGACAAACGACCTCGTAGTTAATAGTCCCACGGTAGGTCGCTACCTGAGTAGCTGTAATTTCCTTGTCCCCGTTAGAACCAATTAAGGTTACCTTTGTTCCTAAGGGATAAAGCTTAGGTAGACGAATGGTAATTTGGTCCATAGAAACCCGCCCGACTATTGGGCAAGCTTGGCCATCTACCAAGACAGAGAAATTCTGCATATCTCGTGTCCAACCATCCGCATAGCCGATTGGCACAGTCGCGATGACTTGCTCGCTATCTGCCTGATAGGTAGCTCCGTAGCCCATACAAGCTCCAGTTGAAACTGTCTTGACATGGACCAGAGCAGACTCCAAGGTCAAGGCTGGAATCAAGTCATAGGGTAAGTCCAAAACCTCTCCGCTAGGGTTAAGACCATACATAGCATCTCCCATACGGACCGCATTGAAAATAGTCTCTGCATGCCAAAGAGTCGTTGCAGAATTGCTAGCATGAACCAAGTCTGGAAGACCTTTCATACTTTCCAAAATAGTTTTAAACCGTTCTAACTGGGCATTAAAGTAGTCATCTGATTCCTCGTCAGCAGTAGCAAAGTGGGTAAATATTCCTTCAACACGAGCACCGTGTTGTTGGAGCAAGTCTTGAGCCTGCCCAGCTTCACTAGCCTCTCGAAAACCAATTCGTCCCATTCCTGAGTCAATCTTGAGATGGACTGTTAAACCTGCTAGGTTTTCCTCACTAGATAAGAGTGCTTGAATCCACTCCAGTCCAGCCACAGTCAAGGTGATGTCGTATTCTTTAGCTAGAGCAACAGCTTCGATGTCAGAAACTCCTAAAATGAGGATTTTCTTGCTGAGTCCAGCCTGTCTGAGTTCAATAGCCTCATCAATATTGGAAACGCAAAAACCATCTACATCATCTTGAATAGCCGTCGCAACGGCAACAGCTCCATGACCATAGGCATTGGCCTTGACCACAGCCCACTTGAGCGTTCCTTCAGGGATATGAGCCCCCATTTGCTGAATATTTTGTCGAATAGCTCCCAGATGAATCAGAGCCTTGGTTGGTCTATGTGGACTAGCTTTCATGATTTTCCTCCAAAATGACACTGGCTGTCACAAACTGATCTGTATGGCTGATAGACAGCCAAATCTTCCCTAAAAATGGTGCCTGACTAAAATAAGGCGCCCCGCGTTCATTGTTCAAGACTTCCAAATCCTGAAAACCGAGCTTGCCAATGCCCGTTCCCATCGCCTTGGAAAAGGCCTCCTTAGCCGACCAGCGACCTGCCAAATATTCGATTTGCCTGCGCCCTTTAAGACTGTTAAACCGTTCCATTTCATTAGCGGTCAGCACGCGCTTAGCAAATCCTTCATGTCGTGTAACTGCGCGTTCTATCGAAGCCAATTCTTCGATATCAATTCCGTGTCCAACTATCATTCTCATCAAAAGGAGTTGAGATTCCCCAACTCCATCCTTTTCACTTATTTTGTCAAGGTAGCATAAATCTCTTCTACCAAGGCCTCTGTATTTTCCCAACCCAAGCAAGGATCCGTAATAGAGCAACCAAAGACCTCTGGTTGGTTTTGACGACCATCTGCTAGGTAAGATTCAATCATAAATCCTCTAACCGTCTTTTTGATTTTCTCATTCCAATCACGATTTTGCAAGGTCTGACGAACAATTCGAATCTGCTCCATATATTGCTTTCCTGAGTTATCATGGTTGGTATCGATGAGGATAAAGGGATTTTCAAGTCCCATGGCTTCATAGCGTTCAATGGCATTTAGCAAGGTTTCATAGTAAAAGTTAGGCTCATTTTTCCCATACTCATTGACTGCACCACGAAGGATGACGTGAGCCAAGGGATTTCCTGAAGTCTCAACTTCTTGCCCATGGAAAAGGAAGGTCTGTTTATTTTGAGCGGCATAGATGCCATTAAACATAACACCAAGATTTCCAGAGGTTGGATTTTTCATTCCGACTGGTGCATCAATTCCTGAAGCCACAAAGCGGTGCTCTTGGTCTTCCACAGAACGAGCCCCAACAGCATGGTAGCTGACCAAATCATCTACCAATACCAGATTTGACGGATAAAGCATCTCATCTGCCGTTGTCAAACCAGTCTCTGTAATCACACGATAGTGCAACTGGCGCACAGCCTGCAAGCCATTGATCAGACTTGGAGCCTTAGAAGTATCCGGTTGGTGAACCAAACCTTTATAGCCGTCTCCGTTAGTGCGAGGTTTAGCTGTATAAACACGCATAACCATGAAAATCTTGTCCGCCACCTTCTTTTGCAAAGCGGATAAACGGCGGGCATATTCCAAGACAGCCTCTTCATTATCAGAAGAGCAAGGACCAATCACCAAAAGGATCCGGTCATCTTCTCCTGAAATGATGTCTGCCAATTCTCTATCACGACGCTCCTTTAGTCGCAAGGCTTCCGCAGACAATTGGGTTTCTGCCTTGATTGCTTCAATATCGATTTCTTGACCTTTTTCAATAAATGCCATCTTATTCTCCTAGCGTTTGGTAAATTTCTCTGACAAGGACTTCCGTGTTTTCCCAGCCAAGGCAAGGGTCCGTGATAGACTTGCCAAATACTTCCGGTTCGTTCTGACGGCCGTCTTCTAGATAAGACTCAATCATAAAGCCACGAACGTACTGCTTGATTTTTTCATTCCAATCACGGTTAATCAAGGTCTGGCGGACAATTCGAATCTGATCCATATATTGCTTACCAGAATTGTCATGATTGGTGTCCACAATGATAAAAGGATTTTCCAAGCCCATTTTCTCATATTGAGCAATAGTATCCATCAAATTATCATAGTAGTAGTTAGGAATATTCTTACCATATTCATTGATTGCTCCACGAAGAATGGCGTGCGAAAGCGGGTTCCCAGTTGTTTCCACTTCTTTTCCTAGGAAAAGGAAACTTTGTTTGTTTTGAGCAGCATAAATCCCATTAAACATAACATTGAGATTTCCAGATGTCGGATTTTTAAAACCAGTTGCGAAATCTGCCCCACTTGCCACAAAGCGGTGTTGCTGGTCTTCAACTGAACGGGCACCAACCGCCATGTAAGAAATCAAATCATCTACAAGCGGAAGATTTTCAGGATAAAGCATTTCATCAGCTGTTGTCATACCTGTTTCTGTGATAACACGATAATGAAGATGGCGAACGGCTTTGATTCCATTGATAAGACTAGGCGCTTCTGTCACATTAGGCTGGTGAATCAAGCCCTTATAGCCATCTCCGTTGGTACGAGGTTTGGCAGTATAAACACGCATAACCATAAAGATACGATCTGCCACTTCTTCTTGCAAAGCTGCCAAACGCTTAGCGTACTCAAGAACAGCTTCTTCATTGTCAGATGAGCATGGCCCGATTACCAAGAGAATCCGCTGGTCTTCTCCACGTATAATGGCTTCTAGCTCTTTATCGCGCTGTGATTTTCTCTCCAAAGCTTGGCCTTCTAATTTTGACAAGGCACGAACTTCTTCAATATTAATTTTAGGACTTTTTGCTGTAAATACCATAACTCATCTCCTTATAAATCAAACGGATACCAAGTAAAAATTTACTTTTCACAAGGTATCCGCCTCTAAACTATCTCATTTTATTGTCTTTTACCGTGACAGTTTTTAAACTTCTTACCAGAACCACATGGGCAAAGTTCATTCCGTCCAATCTGGCTCAAATCCAAATCTTCTGGTATATTTGCTTGGTGGGCAGCGATATTACGAGTCGCTGTTGTACTGATATGGTGTTCTGCTTGTGGTCTTTCTTGTTCATGAATTTGTGCTTTCATCATCAAGCGTGTCACATCAAACTCAATCGAACCAATCATGTCATTAAACATACGGAAACCTTCTGCCTGATACTCAACAACAGGGTTGTTCTGAGCATATCCACGAAGTCCAACCGCGTTACGCAATTGATCGAGGGCATCGATATGATCTGTCCACTTGTTATCTACCACTCGTAGAATCAAGACTTTTTGGAATTCTTTGACTGCTTCTTCATCGCGTAATTTTGAAACCTGACTATCGTAAACTTGTAAGGCACGTTGGAAGAGTTCTTCCTTAATGGCCTTATCAGACAAGCCAGACAAGTCTTCCATCGTGATAGAATCTTCTGGAAGCAAGTTGTACTTAGCAAAGTTCAAAATTGCTTCGAGTTTTTCATCTTGTTTGGCACGCGCATGACCATCAACGACACGACCAATCGTGCGTTTAATCATAGCCTGAATTTCAGGTGCCAAGTCACGATCTGCAGTGATGACATCGTAACGTTGAGCATAGATAATCTCACGTTGTTCACGCATGACGTCATCGTATTGAAGGACTTGTTTACGGGTATCGTAGTTATTTCCTTCGACACGTTTTTGCGCTGCTTCAACCTGACGTGTCAACATACGAGACTCAATGGCCTCTTCAGACATGTTGAGACGTTCAAAGATTCCCTTCAAGCGTTCAGAACCAAAACGTTTCATCAAATCATCTTCAAGAGATAGGTAGAATTGTGACTCACCTGGGTCTCCTTGACGACCTGAACGTCCACGAAGCTGGTTATCGATACGACGGCTTTCATGACGTTCTGTACCAATCACACAAAGTCCACCCAATTCGCGAACTCCTTCACCAAGCTTGATGTCGGTACCACGACCGGCCATGTTGGTTGCGATAGTAACAGCACCACGTTGACCAGCATTCATGATGATTTGGGCTTCTTTATAGTGGTTTTTGGCATTTAAGACTTCGTGAGGAACGCCAGCTGCGACTAATTTCTTAGAAATGTAGTCACTAGTTTCAACCGCTACTGTACCAACCAAGACAGGCTGACCTTTTTGGTAACGAGCCTTAACGTCTTCGACAACCGCCTTAAACTTAGCCTCGATACTTGCATAAAGAAGGTCTGAGTGGTCAATACGTTGAACAGGACGGTTTGTTGGGATTGGAATAACACGAATGTTGTAGATTTCACGGAATTCTTCTTCCTCAGTCTTACCTGTACCTGTCATACCAGACAATTTCTTGTACATACGGAAAAGGTTTTGGTAAGTGATTGAGGCAGATGTCTTGGTTTCATCCTGAATTGGCACACCTTCTTTAGCTTCAATGGCTTGGTGCAATCCATCAGAATAACGACGACCTTCCATGGTACGACCTGTAAATTGGTCAACGATCAAGATTTCTTGCTCTTCGCTCACCACATAGTCAATATCGAGAAGCATGATGTAGTTGGCACGAAGGGCGTTATCGATAAAGTGAGTCAGAGCTACGTTTTCGATGTCATAGAGATTGTCAAGTTTGAAGTAGCTTTCAGCCTTGTCAATCCCTGAATCAGACAAACCAATAGTCTTAGACTGCACATCGATGATGTAGTCGTCTTTATCCAAAGATTTCACATAGTGGTCTGCCATGTGATACAACTGACTGGTTTCAACTGCGTTAGCACCTGATACGATCAAAGGTGTACGGGCCTCATCAATCAAGATTGAGTCAACCTCATCGACCAAGGCATAGTTAAGCGGACGTTGTACCATGTTTTCAGCACGGACGACCATGTTATCACGAAGGTAGTCAAATCCGATTTCTGAGTTGGTTGAGTAGGTAATATCACACTCATAGGCTTCTTTTTTCTCCATTGGAGATTTGGCAGCCAAGTTGATTCCTACTGACAAACCAAGCCAAGAGTACAATTCACCCATCTCAGTCGCGTCACGTTCTGATAGGTATTCATTGACTGTAACTACGTGGACCCCTTTACCGGAAAGGGCATTGAGGTATACGGGCATGGTCGCAGTCAAGGTTTTCCCTTCCCCTGTACGCATTTCAGGCACGTCACCATGGTGAAGAACGATTCCCCCCATGACCTGAACCTTATATGGGAAGAGGCCTAGGACACGTTTGGCACCCTCACGGACAACCGCAAATGCTTCATAAAGCAGTGAATCCAGTGATTCTCCATTTTGATAACGTTCTTTAAATTCAACTGTTTTTGCTTTTAGTTGGTCGTCAGTCAAAGCAGCCATTTGGTCTTCATATTTGAAAACTTTGTCAGCCATCTTTTCCAGACGACGGATTTCTCCTTTATCATTTTCGATAATTGTTTTTAAAATATTAGCCATGTTTTTCCTTACTTTAAATTCCGAATATTTTAGAATGTTCTTTTAATTTTAGCACAATTACTGATTATTTTCAAGGAAGAATCCCCATTTTGAAAAGGAAAAAGAGGCTAGTTTCCAAGCTAACCTCTCTGACTTTTATGATACTTTAATTGCCAAAAATCGGCAAAATGGCAAATAGGATAAATAGATTAATCCAAAGAGAAAAACAGCAGATCAATCCAAAAACAAAGAGACTGACTTTCTTGGACAGCAAGGCCATCAAAATAGACAGAATACCAAAAACTAGCAAGACTTTCTGTATGCTGAAGAGGTCAATCTTTCCCCCCAGAATCGGACTGCCCCAAGGAAGAAAGAAGAAAGCAATCCAGATCAACAGAACTAAACCAATATAGACCTTAGAATAGCGTGTAATAAATGATTTTAGATGTGCCATAAGCTACCTCCTATAAATAGAAACCGATATAAATCAATATCTTCCGCCTTTAGACTTCCCTAGTTCCCGTCTCAAGCGAAACATTTTTTTGAAAAAGATGTAGTCTAGCCAGTCACTTCCTAGGGATAGGACTATCAACAGCAACCAAACACCCCAAGCACTCATATCTGATTCATGTTTGAGAACAATAGGGAAAAATAAGAATGAAAAAATTGTCAGATCCAGACTAAACAGAGCTAAAAGGGAAAAATAAATCCAGTAGAAATAGTAGATGATGGGGAAAAACTTACTGTTTCTATCAGCATTGTCTATCCAATAGAAAAAGTAAAAACAAGGAAATAAGAGTATCAATTGATTAAACGACAGTTTCATTATCGACACCTCTCTTTGTTAGCGTTTTCTTCACCTTCATTCTATCAAAAAAATCTGGAAATGTCATTCCAGATTCTACTTTTTTATTTGCGTTTTCTTGCGATGAGATGGATTGGAGTTCCCTCAAAGACAAAGGCCTTGCGGATTTGATTTTCCAAGAAACGCAGGTAAGAAAAGTGCATAAGTTCTTCTTCATTGACAAAGATAACAAAGGTTGGTGGTTTAGTTGCCACTTGAGTCGCATAGAAAATCTTAAGACGTTTTCCTTTGTCTGTCGGTGTTGGGTTAATGGCAATAGCATCCATGATCACATCGTTCAAGACAGCTGATGGAATACGTGTATTTTGACTTTCACTGATTTGCTTAATCATCTCAGGAAGTTTGTGGAGGCGTTGCTTGGTCAAAGCTGATACAAAGATAATCGGTGCGTAAGGCAGGTATTGGAACTGCTCACGGATATCTTCTTCCCAGCTTTTCATAGTATGGTTGTCTTTTTCAAGAGTATCCCACTTGTTGACCACGATAATCATTCCTTTACCAGCTTCATGGGCAAATCCTGCGATACGCTTGTCGTATTCACGGATGCCCTCTTCCGCATTGATGACCATCAAGACCACATCTGACCGGTCAATAGCTCGCATGGCACGCATAACAGAGTATTTCTCAGTATTTTCATAAACCTTACCAGATTTACGCATACCAGCCGTATCAATCATGGTAAACTCTTGGCCATCTGTATCTGTAAAGTGGGTGTCAATGGCGTCACGAGTTGTTCCAGCAACAGGACTGGCAATGACACGGTCTTCTCCCAAAATAGCGTTAATCAAGCTTGATTTTCCAACGTTAGGACGACCAATCAAGCTAAACTTAATCACATCTGGATTTTCTTCTTCATATTCATTTGGAAGATTTTCTACGATGGCATCTAGCACATCTCCTGTACCGATACCATGGACAGATGAGATAGGCAATGGTTCACCCAAACCAAGAGCATAGAAATCATAGATATCATTTCGCATCTCAGGGTTGTCCACCTTGTTAACCGCGAGGATAACTGGTTTGTGGGTCTTATAAAGCTTACGAGCTACGTATTCATCCGCATCGGTAATTCCTTCCTTACCAGACACGACAAAGACGATAACATCGGCTTCTTCCATAGCAATTTCTGCCTGGTGCTTGATTTGTTCCATGAAAGGAGCATCGACATCATCGATTCCTCCTGTATCAATCATGCTAAAGGAACGATTGAGCCACTCACCCGTTGCATAGATACGGTCACGTGTCACTCCTTCGACATCTTCTACAATGGAGATTCGCTCACCAGCGATCCGATTAAATAGGGTTGATTTCCCAACATTGGGACGTCCTACAATGGCAATAGTTGGTAGGGCCATAATTTCTCACTTTCTACAATAACTTCTTCTGTTCAAGATTTTTTCTAGTTGAGCTTGGTTCAGCTTGACCAAACTGTTCTGCTAGGCGCTGACTCCAGCTTGTTGTCGCACGCGCCCCAGCATAGTCCGCCTGTACACGGTCATAAGCCTCAATCACATCAACTGTTTGTTCCTGATATTCTTCCTCAAAAACCACCTGATTCAATGGCAAGCGAGGTTTGACTTCATGTTCTTCATTTGGAAGACCCAGTGCCATCCCAAAGACAGGATAGGTGTAGTCAGGCAGGTTAAAGAGCTCTGCCACTTCTTCTGACTTGTAACGCACCAAGCCAATAATGACACCTCCATAGCCCAAACTTTCAGCTGCCAGCAGGGCATTTTGACCAGCAAGGGCCGCATCGACCGAACTAATCAAGAGACCTTCCACACCTTGGGGTTGGAATGAGTCTGTATGAAGTCGGGCTCCCTTTTCTGCTCGGTTCAAATCTCCAACAAAGAGAAGAAAAACAGCTGACTGGCGAATGGCTTCTTGAGGTACCAATTCATACAAGGCATCTTTCTTCTCTTGACTTCGTACCACAATCACAGAGTAGGATTGGAAATTCTTCCAAGACGAGGCCATTTGAGCTGCTCTCAGGATATCAGTCAAGTCTTCCTGAGGAAGAGCTTGCTCTTTAAATCTTCGAACAGACTTATGAGCTTTCATCAGTTTAATCGTTTCTGTCATCGACGGTTTACTCCTTCTAAACGAGTCTCCTCAGCCAAATAACGGATGCGTTCCATGACCCGTCTGGCTTCCCAGGTTTCGTCATTTCCATGTTTCCCTTTAGCGAAATGCAGCTCCAATTCTTCAAAGTTGAAGTTGGATGTGAAAAAGGTCGGTAAATTTTCCTGCATCCGATATTGGAGAATGACTTGCAGGATTTCATCCCGTACCCAAGCTGTTGATTGCTCGGCACCAATATCATCTAAAATCAGGACTTCAGACAGCTTAATCTCATCCACCAAGGTCTTGACATTGCCATCACCGATAGCATTTTTGACATCAATGACAAAGCTAGGATAGTGGAGGAGAGTTGATGAAACACCACGTTTTTCTGATAAATCATGGGCTAAGGCAGCCACCATGAAACTTTTACCCACACCAAAGTCTCCATAGAGATAGAGACCTTTTCGAATGGCTGGATATTGCTCCACGAAGGCTAATAACTTTTCAAAAACTGGCAAGCGACCCAAATCATCCAAATCTACTTGAGCCAAACTAGCTTGCTTGAGACTGGCTGGCAGATTAATTAACTTGAGGCGGTTCTTAATAGCCGCTTCTTTTTCCGCTGCGATTAGCTCAGGAGTTTCTTCATAAGAAACATCCGCATAGCCATGATTCATAACCAAAATAGGCTTGTAGCCTTTGGCAATATAATCCGTATCCCCACGGAGAAACTTGTCACGCTCGGTGATGTACTGATTAAACTTGGAGATACTGCGATTTAATTCCTCTGGAGTAAGGGATTCTTGCTGGATAAAGGCCGCAACATCAGGGTCCTTCATGATTTTCTGGACCAAATCTTGATAATGAAAACGGCTGGGTTGACGTTTGAGTACGTCTCCGACACTTTCCATCTAATCTCCTCCTTTTTCTAATCGAGCTAATAGTTCTTGTTTCTTACGTTCTAGTTCCAGACGAGTTTCCTCGCTGGTTTCATTCTTATAATCTGGGTTGCTCCACTTGGGTACATTGGACTTAGCAGGACTAGGGGTACTGCTTTTTTGAGCCTGATTCTTCTGCCCTCGCTCACGGATTCGTAAGACTGCCTCTTCTGCCGAATGAATCTTTTGATAGGCATAGTCATTGGCCACCTTCATGGCATATTTCTCATTGATATTTGCCGAATCAACCTTATTAAAGGTCAATAAGAGAATAATATTGATTACTTCATCCAGCAAGCCCAAACCAGCCATCTGTTGCAAGAGTTCTCTTTCTGTTTGGGTAATGGTTCCCTTGCGTGTCTGCTTGATTTCTGCCAAAAACTGCAGAGCAGTCTTACTTTTGGCTTCCTTGATAATGGTTGCTTCCTTAGGACTAAAGTCAGAGGAAACTGGTTTTTGAGCGATTTTTTCCCGCATGCGTTTGGTTGAAATGACCTGGGAAACAGCTGTTGACTTGGCCAACTGATAGGTCTCAAACCAGGTCCACTTCTTCTCCTCCGCAATGGCAAACAGGTTCAAGACATCGGACTGTTCATCCGCAAAACGAAGCCCATCTCGAGTCATGAGCTGACGAAAATGGTCCAAGTCAAAATCGTTGGCTACTTTCTTCCTGATACCAAGGTCTTCTTGACTACCTAGTTCTGCCAAATCTGGAAAGACTTGATTGAGCGAGACAGGTATTTCTTCTCCCTCAGCACTCTCAACTTTCAAATCCTCCACCGCTGCATCGCCAATCTTTTTCTCCAAAAGTCTGCGATAAACAGGATGCTCCAAGAACTCCTGACTCGAGAGAGGAGCATGGATAGCTAGCTGATAAACGTCCCCCTTTTGATAGAGGGTCAAGAGATTGAAAGCAGATAGGATTTTCAAGGATTTTATCAGTCTATCCATCCCAAAGTTGAGATGGTTGAGAATGCTTGAAAAGAGGTATTCCTTTCTGCCATTATCCCAAAAACTAATCGTATAAAGATAAAGGCTCAGTGCCTCCTGACCGATAATCGGGAGGTAGCACTGTACCAGAGATGAGGTATCTTGCGACACCCGATTATTCTTTAGATAAGAAAAACGGTCAATTGGCTTCATTTATCTTTCCTTTTTCTTTTTAGAGGACTGGGTGATTTGTTGGAGCAGGCTCTCTAGCTCACTGACATCCTTAAAACTACGATAGACACTGGCAAAACGCACATAGGTAATCTCATCCAACTCAGCCAACTCCTCCATGACGAGTGAACCAATGTCCTCACTTTGAATTTCATTTTCATTTCGACCACGGAGTTTCTGTTCGATACGATTGACTACCATGTTGATTTCATCACTTGACACAGGACGTTTCTGGGCTGAGCGGATAATTCCATTAAAGATTTTATCTCTGGAGAATTGTTCCCGTGTGCCATCTTTTTTAACAACAACTAAGGTTCTTTCTTCTACCCGTTCGTAGGTTGTAAAACGGTGTTGGCATTCATCGCACTCACGTCTTCTACGAATGGTGTTCCCTTCTTCTGCTTGGCGACTATCGATAACACTTGACTTGGTAGCCCCACATTTTGGACAACGCATCCTTTCCCTCCTTATCGTTTTCTTTTCATTATACCATTTTTTAAGCGATTCCCAAAACAATTCTTCTTTTTGCTTGACAAGTTTTTTGTTTTGTTGTATTATTTAATTAAGACAAAAGGATAAAAGAAAGGAGACCAAGATGTCCTGGACATTTGACAACAAAAAACCCATCTATTTACAGATTATGGAGAAAATCAAGCTTCAGATTGTTTCCCATACACTGGAACCCAATCAACAACTTCCAACCGTGAGAGAGCTGGCTAGCGAGGCTGGTGTCAATCCAAACACCATCCAAAGAGCCTTGTCAGACCTTGAACGAGAAGGATTTGTCTACAGCAAGCGCACAACTGGACGATTTGTGACTGAGGATAAGGAACTGATCGCCCAATCGCGCAAACAATTATCAGAAGAAGAATTGGAACACTTCGTTTCCTCCATGACCCATTTTGGCTATGAAAAAGAAGAACTACCAGGCGTAGTCGGCGATTATATTAAAGGAGTTTAAGCCTATGTCATTACTAGCATTTGAAAATGTATCCAAATCTTATGGAGCAACCCCAGCCCTTGAAAATGTTTCCCTTGACATCCCAGCTGGGAAAATTGTTGGTCTCCTTGGGCCAAATGGCTCAGGAAAAACAACCCTGATTAAACTAATCAATGGCCTCTTGCAACCAGATCAAGGACGTGTCCTTATCAACGACATGGACCCAAGCCCAGCAACCAAGGCCATCGTAGCTTATTTGCCGGATACGACCTATCTCAATGAGCAAATGAAGGTCAAAGAAGCCCTAACCTACTTCAAGACCTTCTATAAAGATTTCAATCTTGAACGCGCCCATCATCTACTTGCAGACCTGGGCATTGATGAAAATAGTCGTCTCAAAAAACTATCAAAAGGAAACAAGGAAAAGGTACAACTGATTTTGGTTATGAGCCGTGATGCTCGTCTCTATGTTCTAGACGAACCAATTGGCGGGGTGGACCCAGCAGCCCGTGAGTATATCCTCAATACTATCATCAACAACTACTCCCCAACTTCTACCGTTTTGATTTCTACCCACTTGATTTCTGATATCGAGCCAATCTTAGATGAAATTGTCTTCCTGAAGGATGGAAAAGTCGTTCGTCAAGGTAATGTAGATGATATTCGCTATGAGTCAGGTGAATCCATTGACCAACTCTTCCGTCAGGAATTTAAGGCCTAAGCAAAGGAGATTATTATGTTTTGGAATTTAGTTCGCTACGAATTTAAAAATGTTAACAAGTGGTATTTAGCCCTTTACGCTGCTGTTCTAGTCCTTTCCGTTCCTCTAGGAATGCAAGGACACTACTATTCTTATGTATCTTTCAAAGATAGCCAACCTTTCCTATTTGTCTTTCTGGCTCTCGTCTTTGGTGGCTTGATAATTACACTTGGGATTTCAACTCTTTTCTTGATTATCAAACGCTTCAAAGGAAGTGTATATGACCGCCAAGGCTATCTGACTTTGACCTTGCCAGTTTCTGAGCACTATATCATCACAGCTAAATTAGTCGGAGCCTTTATCTGGTCTATACTTAGCTCAGCTGTACTAGCTCTAAGTGCTTTTCTTATTGTGACTATAACGGTTCCAGAATGGATGTCAAATTATGACTTTATTCCACTTGTAAGAACATACCTTCCTCAACTCTCTCTTGTGGGGTTATCATTCCTACTAAATACCATTTCTGGAATCCTCTGCATCTACTTGGCTATTTCCATCGGACAACTTTTCAACGAATACCGCACAGCACTCGCTGTTGCAGCCTACATTGGTATCCAAATCGTCATTGGCTTTATTGAAGTCTTCTTCAATACCAGTGCTAACTTCTATGTCAATTCACTTGCAGGATTTAATGATAATTTCTATATGGGAGCAAGTACGGGCATTTTTGAAGAACTCATATTCATAGCTATTTTTTACCTCGGAACCTACTATATTTTGAAAAACAAGGTTAACTTACAATAGTTTTAAAGTCTAGCGACAATAACTCGCTAGACTTTTTTCGTTCTCAGAACTTTCATTTTTATATGACGTATTTGATAAAAAGGAGTATAATAACTTTAAAACTGATTACATGTATATCGATAAGGAGGTCAACTCTTTATGCTGAGAAGATTTGTTACCAAGAAACACCTCGTACTTTACTTCTTTTCTATTGCCATTACTTGGCTGGAAGCAATTATCACACCAGCCCTTGTTCAGAATATTGTTGCTAGTTTTACCAATCAAGAACTAGGCCTTCTTTGGAAAGTTTTGATTTTGGGAATCCTTGGTAATCTCATCCTCTTACTAGGTTTGGCTGGAAAACGCTATTACTACGCTCGTTTGATTACTGACTTCAAATATGGGATCAAGAGTGCTATTTTCAAGCGATTTTTAAATAGTTATGAGATTGATGAAAAGGATATTTTGTCTGACCTAGAAAACGACGTCAAGCAACTAGAAGAAAACTATATTGAGCCAACCGTCATCATCATTTCTTCTCTGGGCTTTACCACTGTGTCTATTCTCTATGCCCTATGGACCAATTTTTACCTGGGCTTGATTTTTATCCTCTTCTACTCCTTTCCTGTACTCTGCAGTGCTATCGGATCAAAACGTTTGGATTCACTTTCTGAAAAGCGGTCCACTGTTAACCAGAGCTATCTAGCAAGCTTGACAAATTTTATTGGTGGTAGCCAACAAATTCGCCATTATCAGGGGCAAGACTTCTTTTTTGCTCGCTATCAAAAGCAATTACAAACCAGTCTAGATGCCGAAATCAACTATGAAAAACAACGAACCTTAAACAGTCTCTTGATCAATAGCATCGATGCCTTTTGCTCCGTCACACCTATCGTCATCGGTGGCTTTATGACCTACTATAATTATTTAGATGCAGCTCGTTTTGTGGTCATCTATTTAGTTTCCCATAATATCGGCTATCAATTCCAAGAGTTGGCTTACTTTACCAACACCCGAAAAGCGAATCGAACTCTTCTCAACAAATACCAAAAACTTTTGAACCAGTCTGATCCCATCTCGCCTAGAAGCATAGAAAACATTTTCCCTATCCAACTTGACACCATCTCCCTTGAAAAAGAGGGGAATATCCTCTTATCTCCTATTTCCATGCACATCAAACAAGGAGAAAAAATTGCCATTATCGGGGAAAGCGGCTCTGGTAAGACAACCCTGCTCAATATCATTCATGGAGAAGAGACACCGACAAGGGGACGGATTGCATTTGCTGGCAAAAGCCTTTCACGCCAAGAAATCACAAGCTTTAGTTCCTATATCCTCCAAGATAGCCATTACTTTGACACGCTTTCTCTGGAAGACAATATCCTTCTAGGACTGGATAAAAAGGAGGAACGTTTAACTTACATCCTCAAAAAAACAGGATTAGAACATTTGAAAAATCGAACGCTTAGCAATGATAGTCTGTCTGGTGGCGAGAAACAACGCCTAGAAATCGCTCGCGCCCTCTACCATGATAGCCAACTCATCTTAGCAGATGAGATTAAGGCCAATCTTGACTCGGAAAATAGCAGAAAAATTAGCGACTTGCTCTTCTCCCTACCTCAAACAGTCATTGAAGTCATTCACCACTACACAGAAGAGGACTTAAAACACTATGACCAAGTCATCCACTTAAGCAAAGAAAAGTGATAGTCTATAACATACGATTTGAAAAAGCAAGGAATCCGAATTCCTTGCTTTTTAACTCAATATCAAACTGGCTACGATAGGGCTGACAAAGACATAGAGAATACCAGTGACACCGATAGCCAAGCCACCCATGGCTCCTGCTACAGAGCCGTATCGAAAGGCTGTTCCTGTTCCAACTGCGTGGCCTGTTCCTCCAAGGGAAAGACCAACAGCTACTGGATCGTCAATTTTCAACCACTTCAAGAGTGTTGGGCCGATGACACTGGTTAAAATCCCAGTCGCCACTACAACGACCAAGGTCACAGTCGTCAAACCTTGCAATTTTTCTGTGATTCCCACTGCCATGGCGGTTGTTACTGACTTAGGAAAGAGAGAAATGGCTAGGAAAAAGTCCATGCCAAAAATCTTAGCCACAAGGGCTGTGAAAGATGTATTGACCACTACCGCTAACAAACTACCAAAGAGAATACTCCGAGCATGGTGCTTCATCAGATGAAAACTCTTATAAAGAGGAATCCCCAGAGCCACTGTCGATGGGACAATCAAGTTGTTCAAATAAACCCCACCTTGGTAGTAATCTTGGTAAGAAATACCTGTCAGCTTTAGAAAGATGATAATAAAAACAGCTGACAAAAGCAAGGGCGTTGTCAATGGATGGGGAAAACGTCTGTAAATCAGCATTCCCACTAGATAGGCTAAGATAGACAGGGCCAGCCCAAACAGGGGATTGGAAACAAATTCACTCATTTGGCATCTCCTTTCTCATAATCTCCCTCAAACCGTCGTTTGATGAACTGAACTACCAAGGCTATGAGGATAATATTGATGACTGCTGCAAAAAAGACAATCAAAACAATGGGTAAAAGATAGGGAGCAATCACATCAAACTTTTCCATGATTCCCACTGCTGGTGGCAAAAAGAGAATGGTCATATTGGCCAGCAAGAAATTCCCCACCATGTTAACATGCCTAGTTCTCAGCCACTTGAATTGTAGGGCTAGAAAGAGAATAATCAAGCCGATAATACTGCCTGGGATAGGCAAATGAAAGAAACTAGAGATCCCCTCTCCGATTAGAGAAATCACAAAGAGAATCATTAATTGAACATATAATTTCATTCTAAACTCCACGAAATAGACTTCTTGCATACCAGTTTACTCTTTTTTCAGAAAATTTCAAGGAAATGCACAAAAGTCATTAAAAATTAGAGAGGAAAGGGGATACAGACAATTACAGACTAGTGAAAACAGCGTAATTTAGGATAAAAGATTTCAGCGTCCTTCTTGCCAGCCTTCTTGAAAAGTAGTATAATCATTGCATGCGCAATCATCTTGTGATGCAGAGACTGTTCGTGAATGGACATTCTTCTATGTTATAACTTTAAAAAGAAAGGAGATACTATGACCTACTTGGAAAAATGGTTTGACTTCAATCGTCGTCAGAAAGAAATTGAAGGTCTCTTAGAAGAGACCATTGCCCAGCAGAGTGACCAAAGTCTGACCTTGAAAGAGTTTTACCTACTCTACTATCTGGACTTGGCCCAAGAAAAATCTCTACGACAGATTGATTTGCCTGATAAACTTCATCTGAGCCCGAGCGCTGTTTCTCGGATGGTGGCTCGCTTAGAAGCTAAAAATTGCGGTCTACTTAGTCGCAGGTGTTGCGATCAAGATAGGCGTTCTAGCTTTATCTGCCTGACAGGTGATGGTCAAAAGACACTGGCCTCGCTACAAAAGGCTGTCGAAGAAAGCTTGGAAACTAGTTTGGATTTCTTGATTTAAGATGATTTTAGAAAAAAGTTGCGTGCGCAATCATTTTTCTTGACATTCTCTTTTACAAGGAGTAAAATAAAGTCATCATTAAACAAAGGAGTTTTTAAAATGATTGAAATTACCTATCTAGATGCCAGCAAGAACGAAAGAACTGTGACTTTCGAGTCTTATGAAGATTTTGATCGTTCACAACAAGCTTGCCTTATCGGCGTCGCAGACTACTACCCAGTCCAAAAATTAACTTACAACGGTCATGATTTGGACTACCATGGGACTTATGGAGATGTCTTCTTCTATCTCATGAAACAAGATTTAAGCCAATATAACTAAAAAAGGAGAAATACAATGGCAAAAGCAATTACAGATGCAACATTCGAACAAGAAACAAAAGACGGTTTGGTCTTGGTAGACTTCTGGGCAACTTGGTGTGGTCCATGTCGTATGCAAGGTCCAATCTTGGATAAATTGTCTGAAGAACTTTCAGAAGATGTCTTGAAAATCGTTAAAATGGACGTTGATGAGAATCCAAACACAGCTCGTGCTTTTGGAATCATGTCTATCCCAACTCTTCTCTTCAAAAAAGACGGCCAAGTGGTGAAACAAGTTGCTGGTGTTCACACAGCAGAACAAATCAAGGCCATCGTTGCGGAATTGAGCTAATCACATTAGAGACCAAGTACTTTCTTTGGTCTCTTTTTTCTTGCCCTTTGCCATTTTTCAAAAAATATGCTAGACTGTAGGTAGAATATTACGATGTTTGGGACATGCCATCGCTAAAAAAAACCTCTACTTGGTATTTTTTAGCTCCCTCATGGGAGCTTTTTGCGTGCTCTGAACATTTCCCATTTTGGAAGGAGTACTATGAAACGTCAATCAGCCTTGGTCGTCTTTAGTGGCGGTCAAGATTCCACAACCTGCCTCTTCTGGGCCAAAGAACACTATGAAACAGTCGAAGCTGTCACCTTTGCCTACGGTCAACGTCATCATCTCGAAATTCAAGTTGCCCAAGAAATCGCTAAGGAACAAGGCATTCGTCATCACATCCTAGATATGTCTCTGCTGGGACAAATCACTGAAAATGCCCTGACTTCTGATATGGAGATTAAGCAAAAAGAGGGAGAGGTTCCCAATACCTTCGTTGATGGTCGCAACCACCTCTTTCTATCCTTTGCGGCAGTTCTTGCCAAACAACGTGGCATTAAAGACATCGTGACAGGTGTTTGCGAGACAGACTTCTCAGGCTACCCTGATTGTCGAGATGTCTTTGTCAAATCCCTCAATGTCACCCTCAACCTTGCCATGGATTACGACTTTGTTATCCAAACGCCTCTCATGTGGCTGGACAAGGCTGAAACTTGGGAGTTAGCCGATCAACTCGGTACCTTTGACTACGTTCGTGAAAAGACCTTAACCTGCTACAATGGAATTATCGGAAGCGGCTGTGGGGATTGCCCAGCCTGCCACCTACGTCAGCATGGTTTAGATGTCTATCTCTCACAGAAAGGAGAGGTCTAATGTTTTTTGCACCCAAAGAAATCAAACAAGAAACTGGGGAGTCTCTTGTCTACAATCCTCACAGAACCTTGGTATCAAAAGAGTTCACTTTCGATGCTGCCCACCACCTCTTTCACTATGAGGGGAAATGCAAATCCCTTCATGGCCACACCTATCATCTGCAGATTGCTGTTAGTGGATTTTTAGATGAGCGTGGCATGACCTACGATTTCGGAGACATCAAAGCTATTTACAAGAACTACTTAGAGCCCCACTTGGATCATCGCTATCTCAATGAAACTCTGCCTTATATGAACACGACTGCTGAAAATATGGTTTACTGGATTTTCCAAACCATGAGTCAAGAGTTACCTGATGAGCGTGGTCTTCGTTTGGAATACGTTCGCCTCTATGAAACTCCGACTTCCTTTGCAGAGTTTAGACGGGAGTGGTTAGATGACTAGGGAACGTGTCCTCAAACTACCAGTTCTGGAAATTTTTGGCCCTACCTTTCAAGGTGAAGGTCGTGCTATTGGGCAGAAAACCATGTTTGTCCGCACTGCCGGTTGCGACTACCACTGCGACTGGTGCGATTCTGCCTTTACTTGGGATGGTTCTGAAAAACCAACTCGCATGACAGCTGACGAAGTCATTGCTGAGTTGGATAAACTAGGGAACTACGACTATGTAACCCTGTCTGGCGGAAATCCCGCTATCCTAGCAGCCAACATGGCTGAACTGGTCACCAAGCTCAAGGAACGTGGTGTCACCCTTGCTGTTGAGACCCAAGGCTCTCGCTGGCAAAATTGGTTAAAAGATATCGACCAGGTTACTCTGAGTCCCAAACCTCCTTCATCCAAGATGGAAGTCAACTTTGAGACCCTGGACTTTATCGTTTCCCAACTGGATCCAGACAAGGTCACCTTTAAAATCCCTGTCTTTGATGATGCAGATTTAGCCTTTGCTAAAGGAATACAAGAACGCTACCAACCAGATGTCCTTTTCTTATCTGCTGGAAATCCTGAACCCAAGGCTACAGGAAATATTATCCAAGATCAACTGGACCGTCTCAAAGAACTCTGGGAACGCGTCGCTGCCGACGATAGCTGGGGCAATGTCCGCGTCCTTCCTCAACTGCATACCCTCCTCTACGATAATCAACGTGGTGTTTAAGATTAGAAAGAAAAAATCATGTCACAACAAGAAGAAATGAAAAACCTCAGCCTACTGGGCAACAAAGAAACCAACTACATCTTTGACTATCAACCAGATGTCCTCGAATCTTTTGACAATCGTCATGTGGAAAATGACTATTTCATCAAATTTAACTGTCCTGAATTTACCTCACTGTGTCCAATCACTGCTCAACCAGACTTTGCGACCATTTATATTTCCTACATTCCTGACAAGCTCTGTGTTGAGTCAAAATCCCTCAAACTCTACCTCTTTAGCTACCGAAACCACGGAGATTTCCACGAAAACTGTATCAACACCATCGGGAAAGACTTGGTCAACTTGCTAGACCCTCGCTATTTAGAAGTCTGGGGAAAATTCACTCCGCGCGGTGGCATCTCAATTGATCCCTACTACAACTACGGTAAGCCTGGAACTAAGTATGAAGGATTGGCAGAACAACGCCTCTTCCAACACGACCTCTATCCAGAGAAAATTGACAACCGCTAAACAGATAAGAAAAAGCCCTGTTCCTCAAATCGAGGAGCAAGGCTTTTTGAGTTTCAATTATTCTTCTGTTCCAAGGAAGTTTTTAGCAACAAGGGCTGCAAGAATCCCACCAACGATTGGAGCAAGGATGAAAATCCATACTTGTTGAAGGGCTGAGCCACCTACCAAGACAGCTGGTGCCAAGCTACGAGCTGGGTTTACTGAAAGTCCAGTAATGTTCAATCCCACAAGGATCATGGCCATCAAGGACAAACCGATTACCAAACCAGCAATCGCTCCATTGCCCTTGCTTTCTGAAGTCACGGTCATGATAACCAAGACAAACAAGAAGGTTGCGATTGTTTCAAACAAGAAACCACCAAAGACAGTGACACCGTTTGCCAAGGCATTTTCACCAAGACTAGTAGTTGACATCCCTGAGTTCGCCAAGAGGAAGAATAGCGCAGCTGATGCAAGGAAAGCTCCAACTACTTGCCCAAGGATGTAGTTAACAAGCTCCGAAGATGACAAACGTTTGTTTACAAACATAGCGATCGAAACCGCTGGGTTCAAGTGAGCACCTGAAACAGTTCCGATTGAGTAAGCAGCAACCACGATTGCCAGACCAAAGGCAAAGGCGATTCCAAGGTGACCAAGGCCATCAAGACCATTTCCAAAAACAACAGCTCCTGTTCCGATGAACACAAGCATGAAAGTACCGATTAACTCAGCGACAAATTTTTTCATTTTCTTTCTCCTTTTTTAAAAACTAAATACTAGTCTATCAAAAGAGGGAAAGGGTTTCAAGAAAATTGATTGGAAATTTTCAGGCTAGAATCCTGTAAAAACGGTAGTTTTTATTTGAAACATTTTTTTCAAAGGTATATAATGTCAATATAGTTCTAATGAGTTATTTATTCCCTAATTGGAACTAATTTTTACAACTTTGCTGTTCTTTTATGAACGTTTGAATGGTATCGTGGATACCAAGGAGGAATCATATGTCTAAAGTTGCTATTGTCACAGGTGCAGGTCAAGGAATCGGTTTTGCAATCGCAAAACGATTGGTTCAAGATGGCTTTAAGGTAGGAGTCTTAGACTACAATCCTGAAACAGCTGAAAAAGCTGTTGCCGAATTATCAGCTGAAAATGCCTTTGCTGTCGTGGCCGATGTTTCGAAACAGGCCGAAGTTGCACAAGCATTTCAAAAAGTTGTTGACCATTTTGGTGATTTGAATGTTGTCGTAAATAACGCTGGTGTTGCTCCAACTACTCCTCTTGATACAATTACTGAGGAACAATTTACACGCACTTTCGGTATCAACGTTGGTGGTGTCATTTGGGGTTCACAAGCTGCACAAGCGCAATTTAAAGCACTTGGCCACGGAGGTAAAATTATCAACGCAACCTCTCAAGCCGGTGTAGTCGGTAACCCAAATCTAACTGTTTATGGTGGAACCAAATTTGCTGTTCGTGGAATTACGCAAACATTAGCACGTGATTTAGCAGACTCAGGCATCACTGTTAACGCCTACGCACCAGGTATTGTTAAAACACCAATGATGTACGATATTGCTCATGAAGTTGGTAAAAATGCAGGAAAAGATGACGAGTGGGGTATGCAGACATTTGCAAAAGATATTACCCTAAAACGCCTATCTGAACCAGAAGATGTAGCTGCAGCCGTCAGCTTCCTTGCAGGACCAGACTCAAACTACATTACAGGACAAACCATTATCGTTGATGGTGGTATGCAATTCCATTAAAATACAGGAAAAGAGGTTAGAAAATGATTCAACCTCTTTTATTAGTTTTTATTATCAGGTAGGAGGACACAATAGAAACTCTTTCAATAAGTAATATTAGTTAATCCCTAATATTGAAAAGACAGGATATCTTCTTTCAAGTCATCTTGTAAACTGTTTCTCTGGTCAAGTTGGACATAGACTTCCAACAAACAGGATCTAAAGTTGGAAAATTTGTAAAAATCTTCCTTTTCTTCTATCGGAAAATCAACAGTTTTTATCCAAGAAGCTACTTGTTCTTGTGCTAACTTCCCTTGTAAAATCGGTTCATAAAGTACTCTGGCTAAACGCCAATCTTCATCATCTGTAAAACGAATGGTAATTCTTTTAAATAATGTACCAAGTATGTCAAATACTTCATGAATTTTGTTTTTAGGAAAGTCTGGATGACAAACTACCTCTGTCAGCAAATCAGCTCCATGTGCAAAAGCGTGAACCCAACCATATTGACTTGAAAAACCTGTCGTATCCTTTTCTTTCGAAAGATAGTACAAACCTTGATTTAAAAGGACATTGCGAATTTCTGCTTTTAATCCCTGATAAAAAATCGATTGCTGATTGACATCCGCAGACAAGAGATTTGCATAAACAAGTGCCCTAAAAGAACGTTCAAGTGTTGGCAGACCTACCTTATCAATCTCTTTATCTAGTCCTCCATCAGCTGAGACCACCTCAGCAATGAAATGAAATTGTTCCTGTGTAAATAGTTCTTCCTGAATCCCTCTAGCAAAGCTTGTAAAAACAAGATCATCGCGAATTTCTGGAGAAGGATCTCCCAAATGGTCAAGTAACCACTGGATTTCTTCATCATGATAACTTGGTTTTTCTTCTGCTATTTTTCTTAGTAACTCTTGATACATGGTCAATACCTCTATATTTCTAGCAGATGTTCAAAAAGCCAGCCCAAGGTAACTTTCTATCTTATTCTTTTTTAGATGGGCGTTTTCCTGCAGCAATTGCATCAGCCTCTGTCATCTCGACAACGTTGGCTTTATTAGTTTTTGAAGGCATTCTATCCTTACTATACCAATAAACTTTCGCATTCCCATGGTTTGCAACATAGACAACTCTCTCTTGCTGTTGGGCTTTAGTCTCAGCTTCATGAGCAATTCTTTTCTCTTCTTCTTTTTGAGAAATTAATGACTCAACTGCACCTATCCTATCGAGCAATTCTGCCTTTTTATCGTTATTTTCAATTTGATTAACTGTTTCTTTAGCAGATTGCACTTGACTCGCATCTTGACTTTCTTCCAATTGTTTGACTAAGTTTTCACCTTTTTCTTGCAACTCATTTGCAGCTTTTTCTTTGGCAATTCTCTCTTCTTCTGCTTTTTCTTTAGCTTTTTTCTCGTCTTCGATTCGTTTCGTCTCCTCTATGCTTGATGAAGTATCCGTCGTTGAAGATGTCGAAGTAGTAGATGTCATAGTCTGCTTAGCTTCTGACTGAGAAGATGGAGTTTTCTTTGTAACAGTTGGAGTTTGGAGAGCAATTGCAACAAAACTGACAATGAAAAGCCCTATCATTAAATTTCTTTTTCGAATATCTGGTGCTTTCTTTACAAAATACCAAATACCGACTCCACTCAAAACAAGATAGAGAGTAGGCAAAGCAATCAATAAAATGATTCCCAACAAAACTAGACCAATTTTGATAAAATGCATTCTTTTGGGATCTTGCTCTAGCAATTCTTTGATTCTATTCATATTATTCTCCTAAAACTCTGTCCAATCTTTACTCCCCCAACTGGGCACTGTAGGCGATAATCTGATCAACTGTGTCAGACAAGAATTGGATTGTATCACGGAGTGGTTTATCTGTTGAAATATCAGCACCAATGATCATGGCTGACTCAAGCGGTGTCTTGCTACCTCCTGATTTGAGGAGATTGAGCCAGTCTTCAGCTCCAGTTTCTGAATGTTTCAGATGAAGGTAACCTGCAGTCGAGATAACAAGACCAGCAGAGTAAGTGTAGCTATACAAACCCATGTAGTAGTGAGCTTGTCGCATCCAAGTCAAAGCCGCATCGTCGTCAATCTCAATGGCATCTCCCCAGAAATCCGTCAAAACTTCCTTCATAATACTGTTGAGTTTGCTTGCTCCAAAGGTCTCCCCTTCTTCAATCAATGTATACACCTTACGCTGGAAGGCTGCTTCCAAGAGGTGGGTAATAAAGTTATGGAAGTAGGTGTCTGTCAAGCGGTGAGCCAAAGCGAAGCGTTTTTGACGTGGATCGTCAGATTGGTGCTCCAAGTAGTCACTGAGTAGCAATTCATTGAAAGTTGACGGTGCTTCAACATAGTAGGTCGACATGTGAGCATTAAAGTAGCTTTGGTGGTTGTCTGAAAAGATGAATTGACCAGAATGCCCGATTTCATGAATCAAGGTATAGACATCGCTCAAACGACCTGTCCAGCTCATGAGGACATAAGGGTGCACGCGATATGGGTCCGCTGCATAACCGCCAGAATCCTTACCACTATTAGCAGCAAAGTCCACCCAGCGCTCTTCTTGATAGCGAGCAACTTCTTGACAATATTCTTTCCCCAAAGGTTCTACCGACTTCATGACCAAGTCATAGGCAGCCTCAATAGTCACTTCAGGATTGAGGGCGCTATCCAAGTCCAACTTCCAATCAGCAAAGGTCATCTTTTCAAGGTCATTTACCTTGGCAACATGCTTGAGGTATCTCTGAGCAACTGGCGCAAAATCCTTCATGATGAGGTCAATCTGACGATCAAACATGGCACGGTCCACTTCTTGCTCAGCCAGAAGGTAATCAAAGACAGAGTCGTAACCCTTCATATCTGCTAAGACTTTTTCAGACTTGACTTGGGCTAAATAGGCTGCAGCTGCTGTATTCTGGTGCTTACGAAGTCCCTCTGAGAAGGAACGGAAGGATTTCTCACGAACCTCAGCATCCTCGTGGTTTTGGTAGAAATTCTCATAAGCCACAAAGCTGTTTTTGTAGGTTTTTCCATGAACTTCAAAGTCAGCCATTTCAAAATCCCCAGCTCGCATCTTAGTGTAAATGTCCTGCGGACTGTAGAAAACTTCACCGAGATTGGTCAAGGCCTTCTCCACATCAACCCCTAGATAGTGGGCTTTTTTGATTTTTGCCTGACGAATGGCTGCCGTCAAGTGAGGCAATTTACCCAAACGGTCTAAGACTTCCTCATCAGCTTCCACCAAGGCATCGTCAAAGAAGGTCAAGGCTACACTGGCATCTGTTTCAAATTCCATCCCAGCTTGGGCAATATTGGCAAATTCTTCATTGCTATAGTCTGTCGTCTGTGGCATAAAACCATAGTTGCCAATATGGCTCATCTGGATGTAAATTTGCTCCAATTCCGCAAAGGCCTTCTCGAAATCCTCAAAAGTATGAAGATTGCCCTTGTAATCACGGCTAAATTGGTTGATATCTTCGCGAGCTTTCTCGATTGCACGCAAGAAATCCTCACGATCTTGGTATAAGGCTGTTAAGTCCCAGAGTTCCTTCTCTGGAAATTCTGAACGGTGTTTTTGTTCCATTTTCTTCCTCTTATTTCTCTAATTCTAATAAAACACTAAGGGCTGATAAGGCGTAAAGTGGTGCCGTTTCTGCTCGTAGGATACGAGGGCCAAGTCCTGCCAAGACCGCTCCTTTAGCTTCAAAACTCTCAATTTCTGCAGGTGAGAGACCGCCTTCTGGACCAAAGATAAAGAGCAATTTGGCTCCTGTTTCAAGACCAGAGACTGCTTGCAGAAGCGCAGCAGCTTCTCCTTCTTTAGCCGACTCTTCATAAGCCACTACGATAGAGTCAAATTGGTCAAGTTGGGCTAGAAAGTCTGCTTTTTTCTCAAACAGCTTGATGCTTGGAACGAAGTTACGCTTGCTTTGTTCGGATGCTCCGAGGGCGATTTTTTCTAACTTCTCAACCTTTTTACCCAATTTTTTGCCATCCCACTTGGCAACTGACCAGTCGGCAGGAAAGGCCCAAATCTGGCTGGCACCCAGTTCGGTTACTTTTTGAGTCATAAACTCCAGCTTGTCTCCCTTGGGAAATCCAGATGCAATGGTTACTTGAACGGGCAGTTCCACATTGTCATCTAGTTCTTCTACCAATTCAAACTGACGGGCTTCCACATCCAGTATACGCGCCAAGCGCTTAATTCCATCATCAAAGACTAAGGTCACCTCGTCATCTTCTTTCAAGCGCATAACCTGAAACATATGCTTGCTGGTTTCCTTGTCCTCGATGGTGACAGGAGAGATAGCACTGCCTTTGACAAAATACTGTTGCATGCTAGCCTCCAATCACACCGGAAATATCCTTGGTTTTCTTAAAGACACAGGCATTCCATTCCCCTTGAACCATGTGGGTTTCAAGGAAAAATCCAGCTGACTCAGCCGACTCGCGCACCATATCCCACTTGTCCTTGATAATGCCACTCATGATGAGGTAGCCTTCATCCTTGACCAAGCGATAAGCATCATCCGTCAGATGAACGAGGATATCCGCCAAGATATTAGCTACAATCACATCTGCCTCAATCTCAACTCCCTTAAGCAAATCTCCTGCTGCTACATGGATGTTTTCCATGCCAGGGTTGAGCTCAATATTTTCCTGAGCCACTCGAACTGCCACATCATCCAGGTCATAGGCGAAAATTTCCTTGGCACCAAGAAGCGAGCTGGCGATAGAGAGGACACCTGAACCAGTCCCCACATCCAGCACCGTTTCGCCACCACGAAGAACCTGCTCCAAGGCAAAAAGGCTCATCTTAGTAGTTGGATGGGTTCCTGTCCCGAAGGCCATACCAGGATCCAGCTTGATAATCTTTTCTCCCGCAGTCGCCTCATAGTCTGTCCAAGACGGCACTATAGTCAAGTCATGAGTAATTCGAGCTGGTTCGTAGTATTTCTTCCAGTTATCTGCCCAGTCTTCCTCAGCCAAGGCAGTCGTCCCCATCTTGACCTCACCCAAATCCATAAAGTCTGTCAATTCTGCCAGGCGAGCCTGCAAATCTGCTTCAACCACTGCCACATCAATCGTATCAGGATAGTAGGCTGTTACCACGATTTCTTCTTGTTGCTCAACCTCTGGAAAAATTTCACCAAAACGATCCACATTTCCCACATAGTCCATACTGTCTTCGATTGCGACTCCTTGAGCTCCCAGCTCAATCAAGAGGTTGGAAACCAACTCCTCCCCCTCACGCTTAACCGTTACTTTTAACTCTTGCCATGTTTCCATTTAATTTTTCCTTATCAATCTATTAATTCTTCCAATTCTTTTAAAGTTCTTCCATCCTGGTCTTTCCAATCAGTTCGACCGTTCGTTTGCATACCCAGCAAAAAAGCCGCTGCATAAGAAGGGCTAGAAAAGAGTTGTTTTTCTTTTAACACTCCATCTTGAATGACCCGAGAAGCTATTAAATTCTGACGCATTTCTTTTAAACTTGCTGGAAGGTATGGAGAATCCTTTATTTCTACTTGACTTCCTTCTAAAACAACAAAACCTTCAGTTGTCCGTTCACAAGTTGCTTCTATTACTTTGTTAGATTTCTTAGTTTTACGCTTTAAATAAAGATAAGTTGAATGATTATCAGTCAGATCTTGACTAACTTTCTTTGTCATTGGAACAAAAACACGATAACCTAAAGTTCCAATAATCATTAGCGTATTTTCAACAATTTCATCCAGTTCAGATTCCTTTTCCTCAGTTACATTACCAGGATTTGGATCATTCCCATTTTTCACAATGTAGCGACCAGCTTCTTTAGCAAGTTGAGTAAATTTATTTTCCAAATAGCTAATTTCTGTTGGACCGAAAGAATTATTTTGAGTTGTTAGAATGATGACATCATTAAAATAATCTGCATGACTATCACGGGTATGCTCTTGAATTCGCAACAATACCCCTTCACCATTTTTCCGAGTTGTCGCCTGACCAATATAGGTCACATCTTTCTGTTTATCTTCATCTCGACCAAATAAGAAATAAATACCACTTTGTTTCATTTCATCACGCGACTTTAAATCTCCCAACTGAATACGAGGTATTTTGTAAATCACTCCCGTCCAATTTGACAAAGTACATTTGATTTTTCCAGTCACTTCACCATCCATGAGAAACATATTGATATTTTTGCTACGCTTCGCCATTTATCAAACTTCCTCCATATAATCTCTCACTCTATCCTGCAACTGAGGGACAACTTGACTGGAACTAAGAAATTCCTCGACATTCATGAGCTGATAGCTCTGTCCTTCATCTCCAAAGGTGATACTGTCAAACTGATCCTGTGTCAACTGGCCGACTAAAAATACAGATTGTTTATCCGCAAAAAGCATACTTGGATAAACCTTACTCCAAAGCAGATAATCCTCAGTCAGATGAATTCCCAGTTCTTCATAAACTTCACGCGCCACGCACTCAAAAGGACTTTCATCCCCCTCTCGTCCCCCACCGGGCAGTTCCCACATATTGGGCCAGGGAATGCTTGCCTTATCATCGCGTAAGATAGTCAAAAGCTTATCCCCACAAAACAAAGCAATCTTACAGCCTGTGAAATCAGAAATCTCTATTTCCATATTAGACTCCTTCGGTTAATTCCTTTTCCAGCTCGGCTAACCAGTTTTCATAATAGCTTTTCTCATCCCGTAACATCCGGCTGCTATTCATTTTCTGTCTAGCAAGCTTCATAGCCTTGTGAGTTTGAACTACATCTTTCTTTACTTTAAATTGATACCAAGCTTGAATGACCTGCATATCTGCTGTTTTTATAGATAAAAAGGATTTGACCCCTCGAATACTTGCATATTCTTCCGCATTCTTATTATCTCCTTCCATCAGAGCAACTTGAAGAAGGTATAATTGAGAACTAGTTTTAGACATTGGATTATCTGTTTTCTCTAACACAGACTGAAACTGTTGCTTTGCAAGCTCTATATTATCATCCAATATGAATACCAATCCCTGAAGAGTCCGAACACTTTCTGCAAAACTTCCTCTCACATCCTCATCAACAGACATGATAAAGTCTTTTAAATCATATTCTTGAGGAGCTAGCAAGGTCTGGGCAGAATGCCTCAACATTAGGTAGGCGTATTTGGTATTTTCAGGTTGTTGTAGCAATTCCCAAATTTTCGCTCCATCGGTGATGCCGACTGGCAAAATGTTATTTAGGAAGAAAGACAAATTAAGAAAAATCCAAGTCCCTGCAAAATACCAGCTTCTTGTCAAAAATCCAAACACTATCGCCAATAATATCAAGCTGAGATGAACCATCAAGCCTCCTGAAAGCATCAGGATGATTCTTTGATCGCTTTCATCTTCTTTCAATCCAATATACTGAGCACCAACATTTTTTATAACTGCTGTTCGACTAAGATGAAGCCTTCCTGACTTTTTGGTTAAAAGAAAGTTCCCTAATCCAAAAGCCACCAGACGATAGCCTGTCAGATAACCACAAAATGCATGACCAAGCTCATGAAGAATCAAGATTACATACATGCTTAGAAAAGCAAAAGCATAACCAAAACTAAAAACTAATAATGCAGAATAGCCCAACTCTGCAAATGCGATGGTTCCACAAGCAAAAGCTAGCATAATAAAGACAACAGCTAGCACATAAACCAAATAAATCCCAATTTTCTTCATAAAATCTCCAACCAACTCCTAATATCTCGGATAAGGATAAAATTCTCCCTCTTCCAATCCAACTTTTCCTTCTTCAAAGACTTCTTGGTTCCATTCCATGACAAATTCTTCTGCTTCTGAGTCTTCCAAAAAGTCCATAAGTGCATCTAGCCCAACCTCAGCAGTATCTTTAAGGAAAAGAGCAAAATAAGCTAAAAACTCACGAGAAAAACCTTTTTTAGGCAGGTAAGGGATGACAGTCAGATAATCTTCTTCATTGACGGTTGACTTAGCAGGATTGTAAAAAAGCACTGCTTCTTCAAAGAGAATGTCATCTGACGAAACCTCTCCGTCTTCATCCACCATCTCCACGCCTGCAGCATTTTGCGCTTCTAACAAAAAACTCACTTCAACTGCGTGATTACGCTTGTCCCAACTAATCTCAAAGTCAAAGGGAAAGTTCTTCTCCAACTCTTCCTCTAAAACATCTAAAAATCCGTATGTTGCCATTTTGACCTCTTTCTATGCGACTCTTTAATCGCCCCGATTACTCGGAAATATGCTAAAATAGATACTACCATCTTACCACATATGTATCAGAAAATCCACGTTAGAAAGGACTGCTATGCCAGACAATCTCGCGCTTCGCATGCGCCCTAAAACCATCGACCAGGTCATCGGTCAGGAGCATCTGGTCGGACCTGGAAAAATTATCCGCCGCATGGTGGAAGCCAATCGCCTGTCCTCCATGATTCTCTATGGCCCTCCGGGAATCGGCAAAACCAGTATTGCCTCTGCCATCGCAGGAACGACCAAGTATGCCTTTCGAACTTTCAATGCGACAGTTGATAGTAAAAAACGACTGCAAGAAATTGCGGAAGAGGCTAAATTCTCTGGTGGTCTCGTCCTATTGCTAGACGAGATTCATAGACTAGATAAAACCAAGCAAGACTTCCTCTTACCTCTCTTGGAAAGTGGTCTGGTCATCATGATTGGCGCTACGACTGAAAATCCTTTCTTCTCTGTCACTCCTGCCATTCGTAGCCGTGTTCAAATTTTTGAGTTGGAACCTCTGTCTAACCAAGACGTCAAGGAGGCCCTGCAGATAGCTCTAAGTAACCCTGAGCGTGGTTTTGATTTTCCAGTAGAACTAGATGAAGATGCGCTGGATTTTATTGCTACCTCTACAAACGGAGACCTTCGCTCTGCCTTCAACTCACTGGATTTGGCAGCTCTCTCTACCCCTGAGAATGATAAGGGCATCCGCCACATCACCCTCGACATCATGGAAAATAGCCTGCAGCAGAGCTACATCACTATGGATAAGGATGGAGATGGCCACTATGATGTTCTCTCAGCCCTGCAAAAGTCTATCCGTGGCTCAGATGTGGATGCCAGTCTCCACTATGCTGCCCGCTTGATTGAGGCTGGTGATTTGCCAAGTCTCGCTCGTCGCTTGACTGTTATCGCCTATGAAGATATCGGCTTAGCCAATCCTGAAGCTCAGATTCACACCGTGACTGCTCTGGATGCTGCCCAAAAGATTGGGTTCCCAGAAGCCCGCATTCTCATTGCCAATGTCGTCATTGATTTGGCCCTTTCTCCAAAATCCAACTCAGCCTATGTAGCTATGAATAAGGCTCTTGCCGACCTCAAAACATCAGGGCACTTGCCTATTCCGCGACACCTGCGTGATGGGCACTACAGTGGAAGCAAGGAACTGGGGAATGCCCAAGACTATCTCTATCCACACAACTATCCTGGAAATTGGGTCAAGCAAGACTATCTACCAGAAAAAATTCGTAATCATCACTATTTCCAAGCAGAAGATACTGGTAAATATGAACGGGCTTTGGCTCAAAGAAAGGAAGCTATCGACCGTTTGCGAAAAATCTGAAATCCTTTTCAAAAAATTGCACTTTCCTCTTGATTTTTTTTGAAAAAGTGGTATTATATAAACATAGAAACGCTGTGGTGTACGACTTCACACTTAAGTGTTGACCGACTATTTTTTGTATTATTAGGGAAACAAAAGTCTTCTAACAGCATGTAGGCCGTCTCACACGGAAACAGCTTCAGTTAGAGCGAGTTGCCCACCTGCTTAATTGCGCGGGTTCAATACAAACCGTGAAGTTTCGGCACCAATACAGCTTTTTTCTTTGCCTCCTTAGCTCAGCTGGCAGAGCAGCGGACTCTTAATCCGTGGGTCACAGGTTCGATCCCTGTAGGGGGCATCTAAATACAACAGGAAAAAGCCTTGTAAATCAAGGCTTTTTTTGCTTGTCTATAACTGATTTACCCCATCATTTGTCCCACATTTTAAATCTATCTTTTCTTTTTGAATCAAATTACATCTTTACAAATAGTGTAAAGCCAGTTACTTTTGCTTTGATGCCATACAATATTTTCATGTAGAGAAGACAAATTTTATCTTCTCTTTTTATTTTCAAAATAATAAAAACTGATTTTCTTTTCATAAATCAGACTGAAACTTCCAAATTTTCCATTTTGTTTATTGACATTTCCTCTAAAAAGGTGTATAATATTTTTATTATCAAACTATACTATACTATATAGAGGGTATTGAAATGAAATTTTCTAATCGTTTACTGCTATTCCTTGCAGGAGTTGTTTTTGTCCTTTTAGGACTTTTCCTATTTACAAACCCAGTAGCTAATCTTGTTGCTTACAGCTGGTGGATTGCATTTGGTTTACTGGTTTCTTCTATAGCAGCTATTTTAGGCTATTTCTCTGTACCAAAAGAGCTTCGCTCACCAGCTCATCTTTTCCAAGGGATTGTTAATCTTCTCTTAGCTCTTTACCTCGTTGCCTATGGCTTTGTGACGCTGCCAGTTGTCATTCCAACTATTTTAGGAATTTGGTTAATTGTAGAAGCCATTATAGCTTTCTTTAAAGGCAATCGTCTGGGATTGATTTTCCCTATTATTGGCAACCATATCATGTGGATAGCGTTGCTTGCATTTTTACTAGGTCTAGTGATTTTGTTCAATCCAGTAGCTACAAGTGTCTTTGTCGTTTATGTCGTTGCCTTTGCATTTTTAATTGTTGGTTTCACCTATATCCTTGATGCCTTTCGTAAATAATCTAGCTGCCATTTTGGGCATATTAAAATAGCTGGGAAGTTACATTCTCAGCTTTTTCTGTTGCCTCCTTAGCTCAGTTGGTAGAGCAGTAGACTCTTAAGCTATGGGGCGCAGGTTCGAGCCCTGCAGGGGGCACATCTAAATCAACAGAAATAAGCCTTGAAACCAAGGCTTTTTTTAACGTCTAATAGCTTTTTGTAGAAAAGTATTTAAAAATAAAAGAGAAGAGAATCTCTCACTCTCTTCTCAGTATATCTTATTAAATTTAGTTTTTCTTAATCTACCTGATTTTCCTTTGCAACGACAAATTCTTTAACCAGTCGATAGATAACAGCAAATACGGGGGTAAAGAATATCATTCCAAGTAGTCCGAAAAGATTCCCTCCAATACTAGCAGCCGCAAGCGTGAAAATAGCTGGCAAACCAATAGACTGACCTACAACTCTAGGATAAATAAGGTTTCCTTCAATCAGCTGTATAACTTGATATAGAAGAAGAGAAAGTAAGGCTTGAGTAGGACTCACTGTGAAGATAAAAATCGCTCCCACAACACAAGCAATCATAGGCCCTACATAAGGAATGAACGATAGCACTCCTGCAAAGATACCTGTCATTACTCCATAGGGTATCCCAAACACGCTGTAACCAACCGCTATCATAACTCCTATGATAACTGCTTCAATCAGCTGACTCATCAAAAATTGGTCATAAGTCTCTAGTGCTACTTGTCCAATGTAAGTCAACTTTATCACCACCTTCTCTGGAAGAAAAACTTTTAGAAGTCGACTCGTCATCGCTGCCAAATGTTCCTTACTGGATAAAAATAAAAAGGTGAAGACTATAATCAAAAAGGCATTCATCAAACTTGAAAAAATATTGCCGATATTACTAGTCAGACCTGATAAAAAACCTATCAAAGCTTGGCTAATAGAACTAGATTGTCCCTGTATGCCTGATACGATAGTTGACAACATGTCTTTGGTTACAAATTCCGAGCTGCCTAGCAATTTCCCAAGTTGAGTAAGGACTGTTGAAAGGACTGTTCCCAGCTGACTAATAGTCTGGGCTAGGGTTGGCAGCACCAAAACCAAAAGAGCAATCACGATTAAGATAAGAGCTAGGAAAACAAGTACCATGGCAATCGGACGACGCAACTCTGCCTTTACCTTCAATTTAACTAAGTACTGTTCAATTTTTTTCATAGGAACATTAAGCACAAAAGCAATAACAGCACCATAAATCAAGGTTGATATTACATCAAAGAGAGAGATTGCTCCTGATATAAAGCTCGATGCATTCAGAATTACAAGAGCAACCAGCCCTATAAAAAGGATTAACGGGGTGTATTTTTTTACTAAGTTCATAAATTCTCCTTAATAAACATGTTTAGATACGACTATACTATTTGGTTTTTCAAACTCTCGATTAAGGTAGGCTTGGTAAGTTCCTGGAGCGATAAATCCTTTGGGTGAGAGGATATCGGTGCCAGCCTGACCGACTATGGTATCAGCCAAGAGCACACAGTTTGTAGATAAGACAAAGTAGGATTTAAACTTAGATTTGATAAATTTATAAAGTTCCCCATCTGTCTCATGTCTGATTTTATAAGCGTAGGTGTAGTCTTCCTTACCATCACCTGTCATGATTTTATCTGCACTTGGCTCCCATGGAATCGTCAGTTGTTTCAATTCAGCCAACTTTTTCTGAACTGCTTTTTCCATTTCAGGCGTCAAATCTATCCCATAACCAAAAAGCGTTTTTTGACTCTCACGTTTACATAGGTCAATGTACTTGTCACGATCACAGAAATATAAGACACCATCTCCTACCATGCCAAATAAGGTCTCAGAAGACGGATCATAGTTGCCATAAGAAATAACACGGCCTTGATAGCAGATATCCACATGACCAATTGCCGAAAACAGAGAGGTCTCAGCTGTATGAACAAAAATTTCAAGCTCCGCTGTCTTACCAGACTTCACCATTCCAAGATGGATATCCTCTCTCTCATCAGCATTTTCCTGCATGAATTTATTGATTTTTGCTAAAGTACTTGCAGGGATGAGAGCGGCTAGGACAATAGGTAAGCTCATTCTTACACGACGTTTGAGATGGTTTTTCCCAATTTCCTCCTCAAACAAGAAACCGTCACGGATATTGGACACACCATAAAGGAAAAAATAAGCCCCTAATACAAAGAGTTGAAAGACAGAATTTCCTGTAGAGGACAAAAGACTAGTCCCACCAAGAAAAACTAGTACGAGTCCATCTAGTAAGAGACGAAAACGAGGTCGAATTTTGTTTTTGCGGTAGAGAACATAGGTGACAAGGTTGATAGTAGCATGAAAAATCTGATAAACTCCAATCACAAGAGCCAAAATATAAATCGGCACATCCGTCGCAAAATTGGAGCCAAGCAAATATCCCAGCACTAACAATTTAACCAGTGCAACTCCCAAGGTGTCCGTTGACTGACTTTTTTTGAAAATACGTAATACTAAATCTAAGACCGTTGCTATCCAAGCTAAAAACAGAACCAGTCGAATAACCGTTACTGGCAACCAAGTCCCCGTAACCATCAAGATAAGACCTAGCAGAACAAATAAGAAACCCTGAGCAAGTAATTTCCTACCTGTCAGACCTAAAGATAGAATTTTTTCCATATAAAAACCTTTCAACAATAAAAATTAAACACTCCGATTAAACTGACTAGTAAATAGCCAACACTACAAACAGCCTGTGCCAGCAACATATGGTGACTAGAAATGACTGTAGTAATGTCACCATCTTGTCTTATGCACTTCTAAAATTTGTTATATTGATTAGAAACCAGAGCTTATAAAAACTAGCTAAACTCGAGAGATAGACACAATTGCGACGAAAAAATGTATAACCAATTCAACTTGTTAAGGTAAGAAAGCATTATTTCCAATCTATTAATTATTCATCTATTACCTATTATGACACAATATTCCCTATAGTTCAACTTTTTACTTGTTTTTATATTACACGGACTAAAAAGTTTTCAACAGTTGATTGCATTTGTTTTAATAAGTTTTAACCTTTCTTGGTTAGATAAAAAAAGAACCATACAGTTTAGAATCTGTATGGTTTTTGCCCCACTTTTGTCCCATTTTTAAATCATGACATTGAAAATACCTAAAATCACTTATATTTCAATATTTTTAATTGCTCTCAATATGAAAGTCCTTTCCAAATCCCTGTAGGGGGCATCTAAATACAACAGGAAAAAGCCTTGATTTACAAGGCTTTTTTGTGTATCTGTTCTACTTTTGGTCAACTAATGGATATCAACGGTATAATTTTATGAACACCCTTCCCAGACAGCTCTAATCTGATTGCACTCAAAATTTTTTAAAATTTAAAACAAAAGACTTGCTTTTCTTTTAATTTATGTTATACTTGTTCTTGTATCTGATACAAGTTTATTAAGAGAGGGATTCATATGGATACAAAATTCTCAGTTGCTTTGCATATCTTAACAATGATTAGTGAAAGCAAGGAAACCTTAAGTTCTCAAGCACTAGCTATTAGTGTTGGGACTAACGCTAGTTACATTCGAAAAGTGATTGCCTTATTGAAAAATGCAGATTTGATTCATTCCCAGCAAGGAAAAACAGGTTATCAACTCAGTAAGTCTCCAAAGAAAATGACTTTACTAGAGATCTACTATGCTACTCAAGAAATCAATCACATTAGTTTATTCCCTGTTCATCAAAATAGCAATCCTGATTGCCCTGTTGGAAAACATATCCAAGGAGCAGTTTCACCGCTTTTCGCTAGTGCCGAATCTCAATTAGAGAAGGAATTAGCAAATCAAACTTTAGAAGATGTCATTGACAATCTATATAAACAAGCTAAACAAGTCCGAAACTGATTTGATAACAAGTCAGTTTTTACTGGAAATAACATATACTTGTATCAGATACAGGTATAAAATCATATAGAAAAAGAAAAGAGAAATCACATGAAAGCCGCACAACACACTACTTATAACAAAAACAATATCACACTGAACATCACAGAAATCGCTAAACCAAGTATTACAGACAAACAAGTATTGGTGAAAGTCACCGCAGCCGGTGTTAATCCTCTCGATAACATGATCTCTCGTGGTGAGGTCAAGATGATTGTTCCTTACAAACTTCCTCAAACTGCAGGTAACGAGGTCGGTGGGATCGTTGAAAGCATTGGCAAGCAAGTTGACAACTTTCAGATAGGAGACCGTGTCTTTGGCCGTCTGCCACTTGATCATATCGGCGCCTTTGCAGAATACCTAGCTGTCGATAGCCAAGCCTTAGCCAAGGTTCCAGACTATCTATCAGACGAGGAAGCTGCTACTGTACCTTTGACTGCCTTGACTATCATGCAGGCTCTTGACCTCATGGGCGCTCAAGCTGGGAAAACGATCTTTATTTCTGGTGGTACTGGAGGTGTCGGTGGCATGGCCATTCCGATTGCCAAGGCCAAAGGTTTGAAGGTCATTACCAACGGTTCTGGAGATAGTGCTGAGCGTGTCTTGAAACTAGGAGCAGATAGATTTATCGATTACAAAACAGAGGATTATACAAAAACTGTTAGCCAGGTGGATTATGTCCTCGATACTCTCGGTGGAGCTGAAACTGAAAAACAAATGTCTATCATGAAAAAAGGTGGTCATCTTGTTTCCCTTCGTGCCATGCCAAACGGTGCCTTTGCCAAACGCATGAATCTACCAAAATGGAAACAGATTATTCTTGGCTTAGCAGGTCGCAAATTTGATAAGATGGCTGACAAATACGGCGTCCACTACCATTTTATCTTTGTAGAAAGCAATGGCGCTCAATTACAAGAGGTAGCTGACCTCTTTAGTAAATTAGAAATCAAACCCTCTATCGATACAGTCTATCCATTTGAAGAGGTAAATAGCGCCTTAGACAAGGTCGCTAATGGTCGCTCACGTGGAAAAACAGTCCTCAGCTTTAAAAAATAAAAAGGAAAACACAATGTCATATATTACTACAAAAAATCAATTCGTCACTTGGCAGTGAATAAGTGTTCCGAAAAAGGGCTAACCAAACGTCAGCAAGGTTTGTCATGCCTAGCATACTATGTCACCGAGGTTACAAGTAATGAGGACCTCTTCGTCATTGACTAGCATACAAATGAATGGAACTAGTAACTCTGCTAATGATAAAAATGAACTGTTTCATATGATTCTATTTAATGAGTATTTTTCAATTCTCATGATAAATCATATGAAGCTTTTTTAATATTCAAAAAGACTCCACCTATCTATAGGAAATCTACCCTAGAGATGGATGGAGTCTTCTTTCACTCACTAATCTAATCGAATAAACATCATGGCATTTAACAAAGATATGAGTGAGACCGTGTTTATATTATTTGAATAGATCAGTCTCTTATTCTCAATCGGAGGAATAATAAAATTAGAAATGATGATATCATAAGGCGATTCTTCTAAAGATTCCTTTGATAATTCTAATTCAGTCCAAACTTCAAGTTCAAAATTGTTGCTGCAATAATAAGAAAGTGTCTCTGCAACGGATTTGGCATGATACTGATCAAAATTGCTCATAACCAGAACCTTCAGCTTTGGCTGATTTTGTAGTAAATTAAGCACCAAATGTTTGGTATGAGTGATGAAGGTATAAGATATATGATTTACCATCATTGAACTAGAACAAACCTCAAGAGTCTCTAAATAATGAGAAAGCTCTTTTTTTACATCTGAAACAAATTTAGGAAAAATATTTTGAAAATTCCTGATTGTATTCCCTTTTTGATCAAATAAAATAAACTCAGTGGACAACTCTTGACGATACAGATGTGCGGTATTATGCAGATGCCAAATCAGATTATCCTTATTCTCAATCTCAATCTGATACTTGACTGAAATCTGATCAATAAAATCACTCAATAGATGGTAAGATTTTTCAACATAACTATCCTTTTTTACGCATTTCATAAAGAAACTTTCATCTATGAAAAACATTTTTTGAAAGTAAGACACAAATAATTGGCAAACAACTTCCTCATCTAAAGAGATATTGTATTCTGATTCAAAACTCTGAGCAGCACCTTCTATTCCTTCCGACTGCATTAAAAAATCCAAACTTTGGTCGTTAAAAGAATCTTTCTCTATTTCCATAAAATGACCAAACTTTATTCGATATAAATTAATAACCAGGAGCAGCTTTAACATTCTATGAGTTGACAAATTCATTGGAAAGCTTGTTTCCTTATAAACCAATTCTAACAATTGAGATAGGGGCTCTGATGAAAAATTTTCAAATAGCCATTCTAGGAAATAATATTTTTCTGAAAAATATTATGCAAAAAAGTAACGAATGTCTCTCTCATTTCCAATGATTCGAACAGGAGTCAGACTGATTTCAAATTGAAATTGCCTTTTAATCACTTTATTGATTTGGCTAATAATACGATAGAGCGAAGATGAACTGATATAGAATTCTTTACAAATACTTTCAGCTTGACAACCTTCATTAAAAGAGATAAATTCTAAAATCGAAAAATGAGTTGAATGCTTAAAGAAATGATGGTAAACCATTTCAATATCACTATCATCGGTATTAATAATGCGTATACCATTAGTCGAAGAATGAAAAATCAAGTCAGGAAAAGCAGATTTAACATGGGATAGATCATCTTTGACTACACGTTCTGTACAATTTAATAACTCTGCTAGTTCAGAACGATGAAACCATCGTTTATGTTCAAATAATAATTCTAATAATTCTAATTGCCTATGACTTTTTTAGATAATAAATCTCTCATGAATGTCTTTCTCTTTTTATAAATTATCGGATTTCACCTCTTGCAATTATACCACAATGAATAGGTATAGCATGCTATAACGACTTTTACTAAGATCCTTTATCTCGTATAATAACACTACGGAGGCAATATATAAACAATTTTCTTATTTTACCGTCTATTAAGTGCGTGAATACAGAATCAAATTCAAGTCGAAAGATTATATTTTTAATTTTAAAAATTATATAATAGCAACAATCAAAGAATTTGATTTTTTTATATTAAAATTATATAATAATCAAAATAATTGATTATTTTATATTAAAATTATATAATAGCGATAATCAAAGGAATTGATTTATTTTTTGATATTAAAATAGAAAAGGAGGGTAAGCAATATTGTGGTCAATCATTGCTGGAGGTCTTATTGGACTTGTAGCAGGTAGAATCACTAAAAAAGGTAGTTCTATGGGAATCGTCGCAAATGTATTCGCTGGTTTAGTCGGGTCATCTGTAGGACAATCCCTTTTAGGTAGTTGGGCCCATCCATCGCTGGAATGGCTTTGATCCCATCTATTGCAGGAGCAGCAATTGTTGTTACTGTAGTATCATTCTTTACAGGTAAAAAATAATTACTTGTAAAATAAACTATTTTTAAATAGATTAGACGGGTAAAAATAGTTTAATGTTAAATCGAAAGGATTGTATATGTCAAAAACAAAGAAAATATTTTTAATTATTTTCTGTATTTTAATCTTGACAATTTTCCTTCCTGTTTTGATAGATTATCATCAAGTTAGTGATCTAGGCATTCAGCTATTTAGCTGGAGACAGAATCATTTCGTTGAATTCTATCTCTCTAGATATATATTCTGGGGGATAGTGGCTCTATCAACTTTAGTTTTGTTATCGATGTTAGTTGTGTTGTTTTATCCTAAACGTTATTTGGAAATTCAACTTGAAACTAAAAACGATACATTAAAATTAAAGAATTCTGCAATCGAAGGTTTTGTTAGAAGTTTGGTGAGTGATCATGGATTGATCAAGAACCCAACTGTTCATGTAAATTTACGAAAAAATAAATGTTTCGTTCATGTAGAAGGTAAAATTCTTCCTTCGGACAACATCGCTGACAGATGCCAACTAATTCAAAATGAAATAACTAATGGATTGAAGCAGTTTTTTGGTATTGAGCGTCAGGTTAAACTAGAAGTTCTAGTAAAAGACTACCAGCCTAAACCAAAACCTCAAAACAAAAAGACTGTTAGTCGTGTGAAGTAAGGAAGTAAAAAATGGAATGGCTTAAACAATATCGATATCCAATTATCACTGGTCTCATAGGCGTATTTCTCGCTTGTTTGATTATCTCCTTTGGCTTCTTCAAAACAATATTTGTATTGATTTTAGGAGCACTGGGAGTTGCAGCTGGGTTATATATCGAAAAAAACTATATAGATAAATAAAAAATAAAAATTACTAATTTAATTAAAGGAGTTTCATATGTCAAACGAAAAAAACACAAACACTAACGTAGAAAAGAAAGATGCTACTGCTGTAGCTCACGAAATCAAAGGGGAACTTACTTACGAAGATAAAGTTATCCAAAAAATCATTGGTCTGTCACTAGAAAACGTTTCAGGTCTTTTGGGAATCGACGGTGGTTTCTTCTCAAATCTTAAAGAAAAAATCGTTAACAGCGATGACGTAACAAGTGGTGTTAACGTAGAAGTTGGTAAAACACAAGTTGCAGTTGACTTAAACATTATTGCTGAGTACCAAAAAAATGTTCCAGCTTTATATTCAGAAATCAGAGAAATCGTATCTTCAGAAGTTGCTAAAATGACTGACTTGGAAGTTGTTGAAATCAACGTAAACGTTGTCGACATCAAAACTAAAGAACAACATGAAGCAGACTCAGTAAGCCTTCAAGATCGCGTATCTGACGTTGCTGAATCAACAGGAGAATTCGCTTCAGAACAATTCGAAAAAGCTAAATCTGGTCTTGGATCTGGTTTCTCAACTGTTCAAGAAAAAGTTAGCGAAGGCGTAGAAGCTGTTAAAGGTGCAGCAAATGGTGTAGTATCTCACGAAAGAACTCGTGTAAACTAAGATAAAATAAATATAACAGGAGAAATTATCATGTCAGTAGAAGAAAAATTAAATCAAGCTAAAGGTTCTATTAAAGAAGGTGTTGGTAAAGCCATCGGTGATGAAAAAATGGAAAAAGAAGGAACAGCTGAAAAAGTTGTTTCTAAAGTAAAAGAAGTTGCTGAAGATGCCAAAGACGCTGTAGAAGGCGCTATCGAAGGTGTTAAAAACATGTTGAGTGGCGACAATAAATAAGGCTAAAAGTTACTTTATCTTTTTAGTAACATTAGTCAAAAGAGTTTGAGTCAAGATGATTCTCAGAAAACAAAAAGCTAGAGATTTCCAATTGCGGAACTCTAGCTTTTTAATTTTGCCTCTTTCTCTTATTATATTTCAGCAGGTTGTTGACCATGAGTACAAATCCCATGTCAATTCTCACTTGGCGCTTACCTCTCAGATAACATCTCTTATAACCCAAACAAACCTTTATCTGCCCAAAGACAGATTTCATATCAATCTTACGTTTAGCGGAAATTTGTCTACCCTTGGAAGATAAAAGTGCCTGATATTCTTTAGTTTTTAAACACTGGTAACGTTCATTCATATACAGTCCCTTTTGAGGGGCTGATTCAGGTTCATCATCGCAGTCAACATTGATTTCAAGGCTGTTTGCTTCTATCTCCCCTTTTTCATGATGTATTTTCGTACAGGTGCTTCAACCATTTGAACGATTTCAAATCCTTCTTTTTGATAAAGGTGCTGGGCTGCTTGATTTGCTTCGAGGACATTTAAAGAAATACTACCTATGTCTCCATTTTCAAAGACCAAACTAACAAATTTCCTTAAAGCCTGCCTACCTAAGCCTTGTCCCTGTTTCTGGGGATTGATAAAAAAGCGTCCAATATGAAGATTGCTGTCTTCTTGCCTGATTTTCTGGATAACCCCCACAAACTCTTGTCCTTCAAAGATTGAAAAGATTCCTTCCAACTCTTGCAAGACTTGAAGGGTCAGTGGAAAAGGAATCTTTGGTCCCATCCATTGTTCCTGAAAATCTTTCCCCAGGGAGTTGGACCATTGGCATACGAGCTGAGCATTTTCTGTGCTCACATTTTCTTCAAAACGAATTGTCATCTCGACCTCACTATCTTGTCTATGTTTCTCCATTATACTACTTCTCCTATTTTTTACGAATAGATAAGTATGATTGATTTTTATTTTTTTCTTGTCGGGAGCATTCTCGCTTCCTTTCTTGGTTTGGTCATTGACCGTTTTCCAGAGCAATCCATTATCCAACCTGCTAGTCACTGTGATTCCTGTCAGACTCGCTTGCGTCCCTTAGATTTGATTCCGATTATCTCTCAAGTAATTGGTCGCTTTCACTGTCGCTACTGCAAGGCTACATATCCTGTCTGGTATGCCCTCTTTGAACTAGGCTTAGGTCTCCTCTTTCTGGTTTACTCTTGGGGATCACTTTCCTTGGGACAAGTCATCCTAATCACCGCTGGTTTGACCTTGGGCATCTACGACTTTCGCCATCAGGAATATCCCTTACTGGTCTGGATGACTTTCCACCTAATCCTCATGGCTTCCTCTGGCTGGAATCTAGTCATGGTCTTCCTCCTTGTTCTTGGAATTTTGGCTCATTTTATCGATATCCGCATGGGTGCAGGGGATTTTCTCTTTTTAGCTTCTTGTGCTCTCGTCTTTAGTGTGATCGAACTACTCATCTTGATTCAGTTTGCTTCTGCAACAGGAATTCTAGCCTTTCTCCTGCAAAAGAAAAAGGAAAGACTTCCTTTCGTGCCTTTCCTCTTACTTGCTGCTTGCGCGATTATTTTTGGTAAGCTACTGCTTGTTTGATAAAGTCCTCAATCGGCTCTCCTTGGTGGAGAGCTTTTACGATTTTCGAACCGACAATCACGCCATCTGACACCGCATTGAAGCGTTCTACATCGTCTTGACTTGATACACCAAAACCTGTCAAGACTGGGATATCAGCTACTTGATGCAATTGTGCCAAGTGCTTGTCCAAATCTGCACGGTAATTTCCTGATTTTCCTGTCACCCCATTGATGGCAACGGCATAGACAAATCCTTCTGCCTCTTCAATCAACTCCTTCTGGCGCTCAATCCCTGTGGTCAAGCTTACTAAAGGAATCAAAGCAATGTCTGTATCTGCCAAAAATGGCTCTACAAAATTGGCATGCTCATGAGGAAGGTCTGGAATAATCAAGCCCTTAACCGCTGTATCTGCCAAATCTTTGACAAAGTTCTCCACACCGTACTGAAAGAGGGGGTTGAAGTAGGTCATGATGACCAGTGGAATCTCTGTTTGAATGGTTTTCAAGGTTTCAACCAAAGCCTGAGTAGAAGTTCCGTGGGCTAGACTGCGCAAGCCAGCTTCTTCTATAACAGGTCCATCTGCGACAGGATCTGAAAAGGGAATACCGACTTCAATAGCCGAAACACCCAAATCTTCTAAAAAGTTGATTGTTTCAGCGAGTCCAGCCAAACCTTTCTCATGGTCTCCAGCCATGATATAAGGAACGAAAATTCCTTTTCCAGCTGCTTTAATAGCATTTAATTTTTCTGTTAGTGTCTTAGGCATGAGCTTCTCCCTTCTTTGCTGCATCTGCTTCCAAGCGGTCTTTGACTTGAACCACATCCTTGTCACCACGACCTGATAGACAGACTATCATGGATTTGTCTGGACCGAGTTCTTTGGCCAATTTCACCGCAAAGGAGATAGCATGGCTAGATTCTAAGGCTGGGATAATCCCTTCCACACGAGACAAGAGCTGGAATCCTTCCAAGGCTTCTTCGTCTGTCACAGGAACATAGCTGGCACGTTTAATATCGTGGTAGTGAGAATGTTCTGGACCGATACCAGGATAGTCCAAACCTGCTGAGATAGAGAAGGCTTCAAGAATTTGACCATGGGCATCTTGGAGCACATCCATGAGGGAACCGTGAAGGACACCCGGACGACCCTTGGTCAAGGTAGCTGCGTGGTGCTCTGTGTCTACACCAAGTCCAGCTGCTTCAGCCCCATACATAGCTACAGACTCATCTTCTACAAAGGGATGGAAGAGGCCGATAGCATTAGAACCACCACCAACACAGGCTACTAGGGCATCTGGCAAATCTTGACCTGTCATATCGCGATACTGTTGCTTAGCTTCTCGACCGATGACACTTTGGAAGTCACGAACGATTTCTGGGAAAGGATGAGGCCCCAAGGCAGAACCAAGGATATAGTGGGTATCATCAATATTAGCTACCCATGAACGAAGGGCTGCATTGACTGCATCCTTGAGCACGCGCGAACCATCTGTCACTGCCTCAACCTTGGCTCCCAAAAGCTCCATGCGGAAGACATTGAGGGCTTGGCGTTTAACATCTTCCTCACCCATATAGATGGTACATTCCATGTTAAAGAGGGCTGCAGCAGTTGCAGTTGCCACACCGTGCTGACCAGCACCTGTTTCAGCGATAATTTTCTTTTTGCCCATGCGTTTAGCCAGAAGAACTTGTCCCAAGGCATTGTTAATCTTGTGGGCCCCTGTATGGTTAAGGTCTTCACGTTTGAGATAAATCTTGGCTCCGCCAATATGCTGGGTCAAGTTTTTTGCGTAGTAAAGAGGAGTTTCACGACCTACGTACTGACGTAAGAGCTGGGTCAATTCCTCCTGGAAACTTGGGTCTGCCTGACTTTCACGGTAGGCCTTCTCCAACTCCAAAACTGCTGTCATCAATGTTTCTGGGACAAAACGTCCGCCGAATTTTCCGTAAAATCCATCTTTATTTGGTTCTTGATATGCCATTCTTTACCCTCTCTATAAATCTTCTAATCTTTTCATGATCTTTTTGTCCATCTGTCTCCACTCCGCTCGATACATCGACTGCATAGGGAGTAAAGTGTTGAATTGCTTTTACGACATTGTCTTCATTAAGCCCACCTGCGATAAAGAAGGATTGAGCTAGTCCTGTCGTATCCAGTTGACCCCAGTCAAAGGTCTGGCCACTCCCAGCCACAGGAGCATCAAAGAGTAGATAGTCTGCCTGAGAATTGGGCACATGACCCTCTCCATCCACCTGCACAGCCTGAATACTGGCACAAGGCAAATTCTCAAACAAATCATCCGCCACCTGACCGTGAACTTGAACCAAGTCCAAGCCAACTTTGTCAATGACTTCTAGCAGTTGAGCCCGACTTGGTGAAACAAATACACCAACCTTTTTGACATCTGCAGGAATAAGCTTTGCCAGCTCAGCAGCCTCTTCCAAGGTCACCTGCCTTTTACTAGGTGCAAAGACAAAACCGATGTAGTCGGCTCCTGCTGAAACGGCTGTTTCCACCGCTTCTTTGGTCGATAGTCCACAAATCTTAACCTTTGTCAATCTGCAACTCCTTGATTCTCTGGGCTACATCTTCTGCCTGCATGAGAGCTGTCCCTACTAAAATTCCGTTAAAGTATGGAGCTACTCGTTCCGCATCCTGCCCTGTGAAAATAGCAGATTCAGAAATGTACAAGCAATCATCTTTGAAATGTTTAGCCAAGTCTACACTGGTCTGCAAGTCAACTTCAAAGGTGGTCAAGTTACGGTTATTGACCCCGATAATTTGAGCTCCAAGGCGGTGTGCTACCTCTAGTTCAGCTAGATTGTGGGTTTCCACTAAAACTTCCAGACCAAGCTCTGTCGCGTAGTCATACAGTTCCTTGAGACGTTCTTCTGACAAGGCAGCCACAATGAGCAGGATGACTGTCGCACCTGCATTGCGAGCACGGATGATTTGCTTTTCATCGATGATAAAGTCCTTGTTAAGCGTCGGAATCTCTACCTGACTGGAAATCTCTTTTAGATAATCCAAATGCCCTTTAAAGAAGACTTCATCTGTCAAAACCGAAATCATCACTGATCCGTTCGCTTCATAAGTCTGGGCCTGTTGCACAATATCCACATCTAGATTGATATCTCCCAGACTAGGGCTAGCTTTCTTGACTTCAGCGATTACCTGTAAACGGTCCTGATGATTCTTCAAAAATTCTGCCAAGCGATAGGTCTGGCGCAGGGGCTGGATTTCCTCCAGCTCCATCTGCTCAACCTCACGCGCCTTCTGCTCCAAGATTCGTACTAAAAATTCCTGACTCATTTTTGGTACTCCTGTAACAGTCTGAGTTTTTCAAGTGCCTTGCCACTAGCAATCACTTGACGGGCCAAGGCAACTCCCTCCTTGATGCTAGCTACCTTACCATTAGCATAGAAACCAAGACCAGCATTTAAGACTGTCGTTTCCAAGAATGGACTTGGTTCGTTTTTAAGAACGCTGAGCAAAATTTCTGCATTTTCCTGAGCATTGCCACCACGGATATCTTCGATAGCGTAGCGTTCCATCCCCAAATCCTCTGGAGTAAAGCTTGACAAGGTAATTTCTCCATTTTCAAGAAGAGCAATTTTGGTTGTTCCGTTCAAGCCGGCTTCATCCAAGCCTTCTGGTCCAGCAACTACGATAGCACGTTTGCGACCCATATTTTTCAAAACCTGAGCTGTACTTTCTAGAAGTTCTGGACGACTAATCCCAAGAAGCTGTGTTTCCAAGGCCATTGGGTGAATCAGGGGACCAGTCAAGTTCATAATCGTTGGAATTCCTAGTTCCAAACGAGCTGGCATGATATATTTCATGGCTGGGTGCATATTTTTAGCAAAGAGAAAGACGATGCCAGTTTTATCAAAGACCTTACCTAGTTCAGCTGGTTTGAGGTCTAGATTGATACCCAAGGCTTCTAGGACATCTGCAGAGCCAGATTTAGAAGAAATCGAACGGTTACCGTGCTTGGCCATGTGGACACCGCCACCAGCCAAGACAAAGGCTGCAGTTGTAGAGATGTTAAAGCTGAAAGACTTGTCCCCACCTGTACCACAGTTGTCCATGGCATCATGAATCTCAGTTGGAATGTGTTGGGCATGTCCTCTCATGACTTGAGCAATGGCTGTGCGCTCTTCAGGTGTTTCCCCCTTCATCTTAAGAGCCAAAAGGAGAGAAGCAATCTGTGCCTCTGTTACACGTCCAGTTACGATACGCTCAATGACGTCCGTCATTTCCACACCTGATAAATTTTCAAATTTTGCTAGTTTTTCAATAATCTCTTTCATCCTAGTTTCCTCACTTTACAACCTTCTCGATAAAATTCCGAATAGAAGACAAGCCATCTGGCGTTCCAATGCTCTCTGGATGGTACTGGAAGCCATAAATCGGTAGGTTTTTATGTTGAATCCCCATGATGGCTTGGTCATCAGTCGAACGAGCTGTCACTTCAAAGTCTTCTGGCATTTCTTCAATCAAAATACTGTGATAACGCATGACTGCACGGCCATCCTCGATGCCTTGATACAAAACAGATGGCGTTTCAAAGCTGATATTGCTCTGTTTCCCATGCATAACTTTTGGAGCCAAACCTAACTTACCACCAAAGACTTCTGCAATGGCTTGGTGACCCAAACAAATCCCTAAAATCGGCTTCTTACCTGCAAAATCACGAATCATTTCTTCCATCTTACCAGCATCAACTGGCCAACCAGGACCAGGAGAAAAGACCAGACCATCTGCTTTTTCAGCTTCTTCATACAGCTTGGGATCATCATTTCTCAAAACCTGAACTTCTGCAAAATTCCCAATGTACTGCGCCAAGTTATAGGTAAAAGAATCATAGTTGTCAATCAATAAAATCATGGTCTTAGTTCTCCAATTCTAGTCATAGATTTAGCTTTGTTAATGGTTTCTTGGTATTCGTTTTGGGCGATGGAGTCGTAGACAATCCCTGCTCCAGCCTGAACATAGGCTGTTTGATTTTTGAGAATCATAGTTCGGATGGCAATGGCAAAATCCATATCACCCGTCGCAGACAAGTAGCCGATTGCTCCTGCGTATACGCCCCGTTTTTCCGTTTCCAGTTCATAGATGCGTCTCATCGCTCGAATCTTTGGTGCTCCTGAAACTGTTCCAGCAGGAAGTGTTGCTTTCAAGGCATCCATGGCAGTGAGTTCTGGAAGCAAACGTCCCTTGACCACACTGGTCAAATGCATAACATAGCGGAAGAGCTCCACTTCCATATACTTGGTGACTTGGACACTGGCCGTTTCAGAGATGCGACCAATATCATTACGACCCAAGTCTACTAACATTCGATGCTCTGCTGTTTCCTTCTCATCCGAAAGCAGGTCTGTCGCCAAAGCCTTGTCTTCTTCATCCGTAGCGCCTCTTGGTCGTGTCCCTGCAATCGGATTGGTTGTCACGATGCCATTTTTGACAGAAACCAAACTTTCTGGACTAGCTCCGATGATTTGATAATCCCCAAAATCATAGAAATAGAGATAATTAGATGGATTGGTCACGCGAAGATTTCTGTAGAAGTCAAATGGATTTCCGGTAACTTCTGCTGAGAAACGTTGACTGAGTACACATTGGAACATATCGCCATTACGAATCAAGTCACGAGCCGTTTCCACCATTTCCTCAAACTTTTGAGGAGCGATATGGGGTTTGAAGTCAAGTGGTGATAAATCCAAGTCTTCAAATTCATTTGGAGCAGGAATGCGTAATTCCTCAAGCACTTGGTTCAAGGCTTTTTCCAAGTCTTCTTGACTACGCTCACTATAGAGAGCATCCTCGATGACATGAATTTTTTCCTTCTTGTGGTCAAAGACCATGTAACTCTCATAGACAAAGAAATGCATGTCTGGCGTCCCAATTGTATCTTGAGGGATTTGACCAATTTCTTCATAAAGCGAAATCATATCGTAGCCAACAAATCCAATGGCTCCCCCACCAAAAGGTAGGTCTGAATGGTGCTGGTTCTTATGAGTCACTTCATAAAGGAAATCCAAGGGATCCCGATCAATCACTTGACCATTTTGATAAAGAACTCCATTTTCAAACTTAATCTCAAAAACTGGATTATAGGCTAAGATAGAAAAACGAGCGGTTTCCTTGTCTCTCGGAATACTCTCTAAGATAACCTTGTGTTGCCCCTTTAGGCGCATATAAGCCAAGATTGGTGATAAGACATCTCCATGAATGATTCGTTCCATTGTAATTTCCCTTTCAGTTCTACTTCTAGTCCGTGGCGACTGTATGAAAAATCCCCACGCAAAATAACTTGCGTGAGGACGAAATTCGCGGTGCCACCTCAATTATAGGATTTCTCCTATCTCTCATTCCTGTCTCAGATACCTCCTGTAACAGGCTGTGCGATAAAGGGCACTCCCTTGAGAATTATGTTTTCTTCTCTCGTTTCAGATGGACCCAACCTTACAGCATTCTCTGCTTGTTTCCAGCAACCACAAGCTCTCTGTGAGAGAAAGGACTGTAATTTTTCCATCTATTATTTTTTAGCTTCTAGGTAGTCTGCAATCGCAGCTACGTCCTTGTCTCCACGACCAGAGACATTGATGATGATAATATCGTCTTTACTTAGTTTTGGTGCACGTTTAACCGCTTCTGCGATAGCGTGCGAACTTTCAATCGCTGGGATAATTCCTTCAGTCTTGCTGAGAAGGAGGAGAGCCTGAACAGCTTCTTCGTCTGTCGCAGCCACATATTCCACGCGACCTGAATCTTTAAAGTAGGCGTGTTCTGGGCCAACCCCTGGATAGTCCAATCCAGCTGAGATAGAGTAAACTGGAGCCAACTCTCCGTCTTCCTTAAAGACTGCATAAGTCTTCATGCCGTCGACAATTCCGATACTACCTTTTGTCATAGTAGCTGCGTGCTTGTCTGTGTCAAGTCCATGTCCAGCAGCTTCGACCCCAACCAATTTAACTTCTTCATCAGCTACATACTGAGAAAAAGCACCGATGGCATTGGAACCACCACCTACACAAGCAATAACGTAGTCTGGTAAGCGTCCTTCTTTTTCTAAGATTTGACGGCGAGATTCTTCACTGATGACCTTTTGGAACTCGTGGACAATTGTAGGATAAGGGTGAGGACCTACAGCAGATCCCAGAACATAGAAGGCTTCAAGGTCATTCATCCATGCTCCAAAGGCTGCATCAACAGCATCTTTAAGGGTACGAGTCCCTGTTTCAACTGCGTGAACAGTTGCTCCCATCATCTCCATACGGAAAACATTGAGACGTTGACGTTCCACATCCTCTGCCCCCATGTAGACATCACAGGCCATACCAAACTTGGCTGCAGCTGCCGCCGTCGCAACCCCGTGCTGACCAGCTCCTGTTTCTGCGATTACTCGTTTTTTGCCCATACGTTTGGCCAAAAGAATCTGTCCTAAAACGTTGTTTAGCTTGTGAGAACCAAGGTGGTTAAGGTCTTCACGTTTGAGATAAATCTTAGCGCCACCTAAGTGGTCTGTCAAACTTTCCGCAAAATAGAGCGGTGTTTCGCGACCTGAATAGTCCTTTAAGTAATGGCGAAATTCTGCCAAAAATTCTGGATCATCCTTGTACTTGTCAAATGTCACTTCCAACTCATCCAACAAAGCCTGAATCGGCTCCGGTACAAAACTACCACCAAATTGTCCAAAATAACCTTTAGTTGTCATAAAATTTTCCTCTTTCTGTATTGGTTCCAAGATATGAAAAAAGCCCACACACAGAATCTACTTCTGCGTGAGGGCGTTGGTAACGCGGTGCCACCTCAATTATAAAGGGACTATCCCCTTTACATCTCTACCTTGTCTAACAACAAGTTGCACTGTAAGGTGTGCGCACCGAACTTTCATTGTTTCAAATTCATTTTTAAAATCAGCCCACTTTCACTACTTCCAACCACCTGTTCACAATCACCACAGGCTCCCTGAAGATCAAAAATAATTACTTTTCTGATTTATTGAACTTATTTTAATACTTTGTTTTTTCTTTGTCAAGACTTTTTTACAATTTTTTTGATGAAGCTAGTACTTTTTCAGAAACTGTTTTGAAAGTCTCAATGATATAGTCCACTTCTTCATCGCTTAATTTAGTGTGAAGAGGGAGCGTAATTTCATTTTCAAAGAAGGCATAAGCCTTAGGATAGTTCGCCATATCAAAACCAAGATTCTTATAGGCTGTCAAAAGCGGAAGCGGTTTGTAGTGGACATTGCTTGCAATTCCTGCTTTAGCTAATTCTTGGATAATAAGATTGCGTTCTTCTAAGCTTGCTCCTTCTACATGGGTAATGTAGAGGTGACGTGAAGATTCGACAGTTTCAGTCTTGTGTGCTAAAGGATGAATGCGAGAACCTGCAAAACCACGATCATAGCAGTCCACAATGTCCTTACGACGTTGCAACAAACTTGGATAGCGATCCAATTGTACCAGACCAAGTGAAGCCATGATATCGGTCATGTTGCACTTGTAGGCTGGTGTTACTATATCATATTCCCATGAACCCAATTGCATCTTAGCTAGGGCATCTTTTGTTTGACCGTGAAGGGAAAGAATCTGGAATTCCTTGTACATCTCTTCGTCGTCAATCGCTGGATTAGCTTTCCAAGTGGCACTTCCACCTTCGGCCGTTGTAAAGTTCTTAACGGCATGGAATGAGAAGGATGTGAAGTCAGCGATAGAACCAGCCGGTTGACCCTTGTAAGTAGATCCCAAAGCATGAGCACTATCAGAAACAATCACGATACGGTTAAAGGCTTTTTGCCACTTGCTTGAAGCAGTAAAGAGGTCACGTTTCTTCTCCACTACTTGGAACAAACGGTCATAGTCGCAAACAATCCCTGCAAGTTCTACTGGAATGATTACCTTGGTATTTTCAGTGATAGCTTGCTCTAGCAGGTCATAGTCCATCTCAAACGTATCTGCTTGAATATCCACCATTACAGGGGTTGCTCCCACGTGAGTGATGACACTACATGAAGCTGTATAGGTCATGGCTGGAACGATGACTTCATCACCAGGTCCTACTTCCAAAACGCGTAAAATCAACTCCAGAGCGGCAGTCGCAGAGTTTAGGCAGACAGTCTTAGGAGTCTGTGTGTATTGAGACAAGCGACGCTCCAATTCTTTGGTCTTAGGACCGGTTGTAATCCAACCAGAACGCAGGGTATCCGCTACTTCAGCAATTTCTGCTTCCGTAATATCGGGTGGTGAAAATGGAATATTGTAATTTGGCATTGATTTGCTCCTTTTATCTGTACTCATTCTCTCATGACTACTTTATTTTAGTACTTCAAACACGGTTTGAAACATGATTTTGATGTCTCCAAGGAAACTAAACTCTCGGAGATAGGCGAGGTTATAGCGCATCTTTTCAGGAAGAACATGCTCTACATAAGCTTGGTCAACTGACAGGCCTTTCTCCGTCATTTGACTGATGATAGTGTCCTCATCCTTGTAGTTAATGCTGGCTGGAGAGGTAATCCCTGCTGGCAAAAGCAAGGTTGCCATCATTTCAGGGCTATACTGCTCTGTGTAGCGTGGCACTTCAGGTCGTGTACCGACAAAGGACATTTCGCCTTTAAGGACATTGACCAGCTGAGGCAGTTCGTCCAAACGCACACGGCGGATGAAATTGCCAACCTTGGTAATACGACTATCGTTAGCAGAAGTCACCAGACTCCCTTTTTTATCCGCATCCGTCACCATGGTCCGGAACTTCCAAATCTTGAACCGACGGTTGTACTGGGTCACACGCTCTTGCTTGTAAATCACTGGCCCCTTGCTATCCAACTTGATCCAAATGCTCAAAATGAGAAAGATGGGAGAGGTCAGAACCAGTACAACCAAGGCCAAAACCCAGTCCAAACAACGCTTGAAAATCAGCGAACCCTTCCTTTTAGAGACAAGCTGGTAGTAAGACTCAACCTCGCTTGATTTCATTTCCACGGGCAAGTCTTCCCATTTCAGCATGCTGTTTCTCCTTTGTTTTTATTATACTATTTGTCAACATTTTTCATTATACCACAAAATGGAAAAGGCGGTGAAAGAAATCTGTAATTTGAAGGATTTCCTTCTTACACTCAATGAAAATCAAAGAGCAAACTAGGAAGCTAGCCGCAGGTGGCTCAAAGTACAGCTTTGAAGTTGCAGATAAAGCTGACATGGTTTGAAGAGATTTTCAAAGAGTATTAGGCCATGGCCCCTACCTGCAAACTATACATCTTGTGATAGGTTCCTCCCAAGGCCAAAAGTTCCTCATGGCTTCCGCTCTCGATGATGCGCCCCTTGTCCAAAACATAGATACAGTTGGCGTCTTGGATGGTAGAAAGGCGGTGAGCGATAGCAATGGTTGTTCGTCCCTGTCTCATCTTAGCCAGTGAAGCTTGAACCAGACTTTCTGTTTCAGAGTCAATATTTGCTGTCGCTTCATCCAAAATCAAGATTTTGGGCTGACTGGCAACTGTTCTAGCAAAGGCAAGAAGCTGGCGCTGTCCAGTTGAAAAGCTCGAACCACGCTCGGACACAGGTGAGTCGTAACCCTGAGGAAGGTCTTGAATAAAGGAATCTGCATCCACGAAGGCTGCAGCAGCCTGGACCTGCTCATCACTAATGTCTTGGTACATGGCGATATTGGACTTAATGGTTCCATGATAGAGGAAGGGTTCCTGCAAGACCAGACCGATGTTTTTTCTCAGCTCTTCCTGACTGTAGTCCCTAATATCCACATCGTCCAAGAGAACTCGCCCTGATTGAAATTCATAAAAGCGCATGAGGACATTAATAATCGAAGATTTCCCTGAACCTGTATGGCCTACAAATGCAATGGTTTCACCCTTGTTAACCGAAAAGGAAATATCATCCAGAATCTGATGTTTCCCGTCATATGAGAAACACACATGTTCAAAACGGATATTGCCTTCTTTGACTTTAGCCTGGCCATTTTCTTGAAGAGGTTCATAGGTCCTCTCGTCTATCAGGGAAAAGACACGGCCTGCAGAAACCATAGACGTTTGAAGGGTTGAAAAGTTTTGCGTCACCTCAATCAAGGGGTCAAAGAGGCGATTGATATACTGGATAAAGGCATACATGGTCCCTGCTGTTATTCCCAGATAAAGTCCACGGTACCCAAAATAAGCCATTAACACTGCATATCCTAGGAGTTTCAGCAAACTCATGGCAGGGCGCAAAAAGAGGGCATCCAAGGCTACAGAACGGTTGGCGTAGACCAAGTGTTCTTGGTTGATTTCATCAAACTCTGCCTGTAGGCGATTCTCTTGATTAAAGGCCTGGATAATCCTGATTCCCTCGATGTTTTCGGCCAGCTTGCTATTGATATCTGACAAGAGACTTCTGGTTTTCTCAATGATTTTCACTGATTTTTTCCGATAGAGATTGACCAAAAGGAAAATCAAGGGGAGAAAGAGCAAGACTAATGCTGTCAAACGAAAATCCAATACCAACATGGTATAAAGAGTGGTCAGAAAAATGAAAACTGCTGAGATAAAGCTAGATAAAATCCCCGAAAACATATCACTGATAGTCTCGGTGTCATTTGTCAAACGAGAGACGATAGAGCCTGCTGGTGTCTTGTCAAAATAAGACATGCCCAATTTCTCCATATTGGCAAAGGCATCACGACGAATATCTCTAACAATGCTGTAGGATACCCGCGCAAAGAGAAGATTACCGACATACTGGACCAGAGTTTGCAGGAGATAAAGACCATAGTAGGCCAGCAAAACGGTCACGGCAAGTTGGTTGAGATTGCTGAGATACTGGTCGATAAAGTGGGAAGCCACAAGGGGAATGACACTTTTGATGACCGTCGTCGCTAGCAGAAAACTGAGTGCCAAAAAGGTCAGGAGTCCATAAGGCTTGAGATAAGACATCAAGCGCTTCAATACAGTCCATTGTTCTTTCTTATTCTGCATCTTCTTCTCCTTTCATTTCCAGCTGCTGAGACTGGTAGGTTTGAGCATACCAGCCATCCAAAGCTAGCAAGTCTTCGTGCCTGCCTCGTTCGATAATTTGGCCATTTTGCAGGACTAAAATCAAATCTGCATGGACAACTGCACTAAGGCGATGAGCCGTAATAATGGTTGTCTTGTCCTTACGTGTTTCCTTAAGGTTGTCGATAATCGCATACTCTGTCTTGGCATCCACGGCCGACAAAGAATCATCCAAAATCAAGATATCAGGGTCTAAAATCATAGCCCGACTCATGGCCAGACGCTGCTTTTGACCTCCAGAAAGACTGACTCCCTTTTCACCAATCAACGTATCAAATCCCTGAGGCATGACTACAATGTCTTGGTAAACTTGTGCTAGCTTGGTCGCTTCCTCGACCGCTGAAAGAGGCAGTTTAGGATTGCCAAAGCGAATATTGTCTAAGATTGAAGTCGCAAAGAGAAACTGATCCTGAGGGACATAGCCCATGAGACTGCGAAGGTCTGTCAGACGATAGTCACGAATATCGTGGCCATTCAGATAAATGGCTCCCTTATCCACATCGTATTCACGCAAGAGAAGTTTGATCAAGGAAGTTTTCCCAGAGCCTGTTTGCCCAACCAAGCCCAGGGTTTGCCCTTTTTCTAAACTAAAGTGAACATCCGTCAGTGTTTCCTCATTTTCAAAGGCAAAGCTGTCAATATCGTACTCTAAGCGTCCATTTTCAATACCATCTAAAGGAAACTCGGGGTCTTGTACAGGTGATTCCTGAGACAAAAGTTCCTCAATCCGCTGGTAGGAAACCTTGCCTCGCTGAGTAATATTAAAGAGGAAACCAATAGCCATAAGAGGCCAAACCAGCATATCCAAGTAGCTGATAAAGGTAACCAGATTTCCAACCGTAATCTGCCCTTTCTGAACCATCAAGGAGCCGACCAAAAGGGTTAACACATAGGATGAACCAACAAACAAGAGAACCATGGGATCAAATAGACTATCGTATTTCATGGTTTGGAGGTTCTTTTGGAAGGTCAATTCATTGACCTCCTGAAAGGACTTAAGCTCATCCGACTGATAACCGAAGGACTTTGTCACTTTGATACCTGATACAGACTCCTGCACCTTGTTATTGAGTTCGGAAAAGGCAGCTTGGGATTCGCCAAAAGCCTTGTGGGTCTTTCTCCCTAGACGACTGGTCGCATAAGCCATGAAAGGCAAGGGAAGAATGGCAACCAAGGTCATCTGCCATGAAATGCTAAAGAGCATGGTCAGCAAAGTCACCAGAGCCGTGATAGAAGCATCCACCGCAGACATAACCCCACCACCTGCTAGACGAGTTAAGGCATTGATATCGTTGGTGGCATGCGCCATCAGGTCTCCCGTTCGATAGGTCTGATAAAAAGCTGGAGACATTTTTGTAAAATGCTCAAATAAGCGAGACCTCATAATCTGTCCCAAACGGTAGGAAGTCCCAAGGATATACATACGCCAAACATAGCGCAGATAATACATCCCAAAGGCTGCAAGAAGCAAGTAAAATAGGTCAAGAAGGAGGTCCTGCTGGGTTAATTGCCCCGATGTGATAGCATCAATGACCCGCCCCATGACCATGGGGGGAATGAGATTAAGGACGGAAACCAAGACCAGGGCCACAATTCCGACTAGATAACGGCGTTTTTCTAACTTGAAAAACCACCAAAGTTTTTGAATAATGGACATAAAATCCCTTTCTGATTGCAAATAGAAACCTGAGGCCAAGACCCCAGGTTTTTCTTATTCATAGGTTACGACTGTAACGGCACCCTTGTCATACTCAGCGATAAAGATATTAGCTACATTGTCATGTCCTTGCTTGTTGAGGTTATCAAGCAACCACTCTTCGCTACGACCAATCGATTCCAAAACATCTACTTGGATCACACCGTCAGTCACAACTGGATACTTAGGATTTTCATCCCCCATTTGGACCACGATGAGTTGGCCATTTTGCTCTTGCACAGCTCGTTTAACTTGCTTCATCTGGAAAATTCCTTGGCTACGAAGTTTGAGAGCAACATCTGCCGCAGACAAACCAACTGAACGACAGGCTTCTGGGTCAATCTGCCCATTTTTGATGAGCAGAGTCGGTTTACCATCAATCAAGCGTTTGACAAAACGAACATTGTTATTGAGCCATTTGAGGGTCAAGACCAAAATCGTCCACATCATCAAAATCACTGCATACTGGAGAATACTGATAGAACTATTGTAAATCACCCCACCAATGATACCACCGAGAACATAGTTCTGAATTTGGTCTGTAGCAGAGTTAGGTGCTAGATTCCCCTTTCCTGTCACATTGATAACAAAAACAAGCGAGAAAAGACCCAAGGCCAGTTTGATTAAAATTTCCATGTAGTTGAGTGTCATTTGTTTACCTCCACCAATTCAATAGCGTCTGTTTGATGCAATTCTAATTTCTCTAAAAGATACTTGTCTGGTTGGCTCCCGTTCATGGCACGATAGAAATTTGAACCTACCTTGATAAGTGCTCCATCAGTGGCAGCTGAAGTATTGACATAAACTTCTGATTTATCCACTCCCAAGTCTTTAGAAATGACCTCTATGAAATGAAGGGAAGTTTGAAATTGATTGTTAGAGGCTTGATTGGTCTGGTATTTTGAGATTGTTACCAAAAGCATGGCTACCAAAGTCAAGGCCAAAATCATGACCAATTCACGAAACTTAGTTCCCTTTTTATCACGATAAGCCTTAAAAGCAAAAAATCCTGTGATAGCTAGGAGCACAATACCAAAGCCAATCATGATGCCATTTTGCTGACTGATTTGGCTAAGTACATAGTCATATGAGTAAAATTTCATTTATTTTCACTCCCTTTCATAAAATCATTCTTCATTATAAACGAAAGAGAGTGATTTTTCAAGCCATACGTTGGGGAAATGGACCTTTTTTTGGTATAATAAAATCTATAATCTGAATGAAAAAGGTAACTTTATGAAACTCATCTCATGGAATATTGATTCCCTCAATGCTGCCCTAACTAGTGACTCAGCTCGTGCCAAATTGTCCCAAGAAGTACTACAAACCTTGGTCGCTGAAAATGCTGATATCATCGCTATCCAAGAAACCAAGCTTTCTGCCAAGGGGCCTACAAAGAAACACTTGGAAATTTTAGCTGAACTCTTCCCAGGCTACGAAAATACGTGGCGCTCTTCCCAAGAACCTGCCCGTAAAGGCTATGCTGGTACTATGTTCCTCTATAAGAAAGAACTCACACCCACTGTCACTTTTCCAGAAATCGGTGCTCCTTCTACCATGGACTTGGAAGGCCGCATCATCACCTTGGAATTTGATGAATTTTTCGTGACCCAAGTTTACACTCCAAACGCTGGCGACGGCCTCAAACGCTTGGAAGAACGTCAAGTCTGGGATGTCAAATATGCTGAATACTTGGCTGAACTAGACAAAGAAAAACCAGTCCTTGCGACCGGTGACTACAATGTGGCCCACAATGAGATCGACCTTGCAAATCCTGCTAGCAACCGCCGTTCACCAGGATTTACCGACGAGGAGCGTACTGGATTTACCAACCTTTTAGCAACTGGATTTGCAGACACCTTCCGTCATGTTCATGGCGATGTTCCAGAACGCTACACTTGGTGGGCACAACGCAGCAAGACTTCTAAAATCAACAATACAGGCTGGAGAATCGACTACTGGCTGACAAGCAACCGCGTGGCTGACAAGGTGACTAAGTCTGATATGATTGACTCTGGTGCGCGCCAAGACCACGCACCCATTGTCATGGAGATTGAGCTCTAAGGAGAAAACGAATGGACTATCAAGCTGTCATTCCTGAATTTGTAGTATCTGACCTCGAAAAGTCACGCCACTTCTACTGCGACTTGCTGGGATTTTCTGTCGAATACGAGCGTCCAGAGGAGAAATTTCTCTTCCTCTCGCTTGAAGACTGCCAACTTATGCTAGAAGAAGGCAGCACAGAAGAATTAGCCCAACTAACCTATCCTTTCGGGCGCGGTGTCAATATTTCCTTTGGCATTGCAGATGTTCCTCAGCTCCACCAAAAACTGCTGGAAGCTGACTATCCTATCCATCGTCCCCTGACAAAAAGAGAATTTCGAGTAGGAGATAGCTTTATATATCCCCATGAATTTGCAGTTTTGGATCCAGATGGCTATTTTTTAAGATTTAGCGAGTAGAAAAATAGAAACCTACAATACTGTATCGTGTTGTAGGTTTTTGTTCGTTCGTTTTTTTTATCTAAACACTAACAAAATCTTTGATTTCTAAAGTTATTTAGTGTAAAATAAAAACATTGGCACAAGCCTATTTAAAATTGAATATCATTTTACTTGTTTATGTCGTGAATTGGCACGACGTTTCTACAAGGTGCCGGAACACCTAACAATAAGTAAGTCAGAAGTGAGGTATGGTCGTTTTTGCCATGCCTATTTTGGGGACTTGCTTAGAGATTAAGTAGGTCCTTTTTCTATCAGTTTTACTGGATAGAAATCTGAAACAAGCAAATGGATTAGCTTTTAGACTTTAGGAGGTCTTATGAAATTATTAGAAGAGCGCGTCCTCAAGGATGGGCATATCTTGGGTGATAACATCCTCAAGGTGGATTCCTTTTTAACCCACCAAGTTGACTTTAGCTTGATGCGAGAAATCGGTAAGGTTTTTGCGGAAAAATTTGCTTCTGCTGGCATTACTAAGGTTGTAACCATTGAAGCGTCAGGTATTGCCCCAGCCGTTTTTACAGCTGAAGCCTTAAACGTTCCCATGATTTTCGCTAAAAAAGCTAAGAACATCACTATGAACGAAGGCATCTTAACTGCCGAAGTTTACTCCTTTACCAAGCAGGTAACCAGCACCGTTTCTATCGCTGGAAAATTCCTCTCACCAGAGGACAAGGTTTTGATTATCGACGACTTCCTTGCTAATGGCCAAGCTGCTAAAGGCTTGATTCAAATCATCGAACAAGCTGGTGCCACAGTCGAAGCTATCGGTATTGTGATTGAAAAATCCTTCCAAGATGGCCGTGATTTGCTTGAAAAAGCAGGCTATCCTGTCCTATCACTCGCTCGTTTGGATCGTTTTGAAAATGGTCAAGTTATTTTTAAGGAGGCAGATCTCTAATGCAAACTCAAGAAAAACATTCGCAAGCAGCCGTTCTTGGCTTGCAACACTTACTAGCCATGTACTCAGGATCCATCCTGGTTCCTATCATGATTGCGACAGCCCTTGGCTATTCAACTGAGCAGTTGACCTACCTGATTTCCACAGATATCTTCATGTGTGGGGTGGCAACCTTCCTCCAACTCCAACTCAACAAATACTTTGGGATTGGACTCCCAGTCGTTCTCGGAGTTGCCTTTCAGTCGGTCGCTCCCTTGATTATGATTGGGCAAAGCCATGGTAGTGGCGCTATGTTTGGTGCCCTTATCGCATCAGGGATTTACGTTGTTCTTGTTTCAGGCATCTTCTCAAAAGTAGCCAATCTCTTCCCATCTATCGTAACAGGATCTGTTATTACCACTATTGGTTTAACCTTGATTCCTGTCGCTATTGGAAATATGGGAAATAACGTTCCAGAGCCAACTGGTCAAAGTCTCTTGCTTGCCGCTATCACTGTTTTGATTATCCTCTTGATTAACATCTTTACCAAAGGATTTATCAAGTCTATCTCTATTTTGATTGGTCTGGTTGTTGGAACTGCCATTGCTGCTAGCATGGGTTTGGTGGACTTCTCTCCTGTTGCAGCAGCACCACTTGTCCATGTCCCAACTCCACTCTACTTTGGGATGCCAACCTTTGAAATCTCATCTATTGTCATGATGTGTATCATCGCAACGGTTTCTATGGTGGAGTCGACTGGTGTTTACCTAGCCTTGTCTGATATCACGAAAGACCCAATCGACAGCACGCGCCTTCGCAACGGTTACCGCGCAGAAGGCTTGGCCGTACTTCTCGGAGGAATCTTTAACACCTTCCCTTACACAGGATTTTCACAAAACGTTGGTTTGGTTAAATTATCAGGTATCAAGACTCGCCTGCCAATCTACTACGCAGCTGGTTTCCTCGTTCTCCTTGGACTCCTTCCTAAGTTTGGTGCCCTTGCCCAAATCATTCCGAGCCCTGTCCTCGGTGGTGCCATGCTGGTGATGTTTGGTTTTGTATCAATTCAAGGGATGCAAATCCTCGCTCGTGTTGACTTTGCTAACAATGAACATAACTTCCTTATCGCAGCTGTTTCAATCGCTGCAGGTGTCGGTCTAAATAACAGTAATCTCTTTGTCAGCATGCCGACAGCCTTCCAAATGTTCTTCTCAAACGGAATCGTTGTAGCTAGCCTACTTGCTATTGTCCTCAATGCCATATTAAATCATAAAAAGAAATAAGAAAAAGAGGTGTGAACCTCTTTTTTGTGTAGCTAATGAGCAATCATTATAAAAATAAATCAGCTAAAAATCCTTCTCTTAACATCTCTAAATTAAATACATTCGTAATATGACTAAATGCTTCTGCTAATGGTAAGTGTGCTGTTTTCCATCCTTGACCATCAGTAACCCAAACAAATTCAACATCGTCATCTGAAGTAATAACAAATTGACTGAGTTCAGTAAACTCTCCAGCAACCGCTTTTAATTTACTTCCTCCGCCGCCATAATAATTTGTTTCAATCAACCAAACCTTATGTTTTTCTCGGGAATAAACTGCAACATCAAATCTTCTTTCAGACTTATCGACAGGTACTTTAATCCCCCACTTATCTTTAATATATTGGGCTGTAGCTTGAGCTTTCCAATCCAATTTTTGTTCCTGAGAAATCTTTGCTACGTGTCTCTCTAAAATTCCCTCCATGGTTGTCCCACTTCGGTTTTTTCGTGCATTGCTATCTAATCCAGTCTCCACTCCATAAACATAATCAACTAATGAACGATTAGCATGTTGTTGTAAAAACTTTAATAAACCAGATTTCTCAATAAATTTGATGTAATCATCTATTCTGCTAGTGTCTATCGTTTTGAAATCCAATTGCTCAAAAGACATATTATCGTCATTATCTATTGTCAGAATATCTAAAACATTATCACGACTTGCAATCAGACTAGGAATTGCTTTTAACAAATTAGGTTGTTTAGTGAACAAGTCAAGAGCTTCTATATAAATATCATCTTTACCAATTAAGTAGTTTAAAGTGTTCAACTCTAGTTCATACTTCTTTGTCTCACGATCAACTTTCTCCCAATTTACATAGTATTCAGGAGTTCTGTTGGTAATTGAGAGAGTATTTAAAAAATTTTGTAATCTATCTTCTGATGATGAAGAAATGTAAGTATTAAAATCCATAATTCACCTTGTAATTAAAATAAACCAAAAAATGTCATGTCGTATTCATCAAGCATTATTTTGATGCCGTCCCCTCGTAACATTTCAAAAGTATCACGATATTTATCTTGACCAAAAAAACTTTTATTTCCAACAAATATGAATTGCACAGAAAATGGTTCACCCTCTTGCACACTATCTAACAAACGTTGATAAATACGTCTTTTATTGCCAAAGCCCAGTAGTTTTTCATCAACACTTCCTTCGCTTTCCTGCCATTTTTTCTCAACTATATAAACTGTATGATTTTCAAAATTTATAAATACTTCATCTGGTTTCCATTGTTTAGAATTGGTATTCTTAATCCCCAATTCTTTCAAAAAATCATAAAATCTATATTGAGGCATAATTTTACCAATGATTTCTTCTTCCCCAACTCTAAAAACTTCAAAGCCTTTTGTTACTTTTCTATCTTTGAAATCTATTTCTTTAACTTCATATCCTGGAAGGGAATCTACTAATTCCGAAAAATCAGTATCTCTTTCAAATTTCAAACCATTAGTGGTCGTTTTGGCTCCTCCTCCATGTTTATTTGGTTTTCTAGCCATAGTTTTCCTCCTCTAATCTTCTTCTAGCTATCTTCAAATATTCTTTTTCAGCATCGATACCTATAAATCTTCTACCTAATCGCTTCGCAACAACACCCGTAGTGCCACTACCAACAAATGGATCTAGAATATAGTCACCCTCTTTAGTAGAGGCCAAAATTATACGTTCCAATAAATATTCTGGTTTTTGTGTTGGATGCTTGCCAGCCCATTTCTCAGCTTTTTTCGTCAAAGCACCTGTCCAAACATCTTTCATTTGCTTACCATCATTTAGCTCTTTCATCAAATCGTAATTGTAATAATGACGAGCTTTTTTATCATTTTTTCTTGCCCATAAAATAGTCTCAGTAGAATGAGTGAAATAACGACAGGATAAATTAGGTGCAGGGTTTGTTTTCTGCCAAGTAATGTTATTTAGAATTTTAAAACCTTCTTGCTCTAATGCCATTCCAACTGAGTAAATATTATGTAAACTCCCCGAAATCCAAATAGTCCCATTAGGCTTCAAAACTTCTTTTGCTAAACGAATCCATTTACGATTGAATTCGTGCTTTTCCTCAAAGGAAGAAATCTTATCCCAGTCACCTTTATCTACAGATACAACCTGTCCCCCAGAATTTGATATACCACCGTTACTCAAAAAATATGGAGGATCAGCAAAGATCATGTCCATGCTTTCTGGTTTCATTTTCGATAATAACCTAAACGTATCTGCATGAACAAGAATCATTTTATCTTTATTATAGTATGGTTTTGTCATTAAAACACCTCCATACTTATATTCGTTATTTTTCATAATTTGTGACTATAATTTCAGAAATTTTTCCTCGACTTGAAGATTTTGCTCCATTAGTTCGGATAGCTTCAACATGATGGATATTAAAATCTCGATACAACTCCTCTACCAAAAAACTAGAGGAGTTTGATAACATAACATAAGCCCCTGCATCACTCAATTTCTTAAAGGTATCTCTTAATCTTACTTGATCATCATATGAAAACCCCTCATGAGTGTAGGAAGTAAAGGCACTTGTCTCTGACAATGGAATATACGGGGGATCAAAATATACAAAATCCCCTGGTTGAACATCCAAAACAGCCTTTTCAAAATCTCCTTTTTTAATTTCTATTTGATTATTATTCAGATAAGTTGAAATAGCAGATATCAAATTATCGTCAACAATTTTAGGATTTTTATAACGACCATAAGGTACATTAAACTGATTCTTAGAATTCACACGATATAAACCATTAAAGTCTACTCTCAACATATAGAGAATACGTGCTGCCCTTTGTACTTCAGACATCATATCTATTCTTTCATCACGATCAGCAGAACGTAAATCTAAATAATATTCTTTTGAATTATATTCCTGATGAACTTTCAAAATTTCAATCAATTCTTGAGGATTGTCCTTAATTTGTTGATAGCAATTTATTAGTTCAGCGTTAAAATCATTAATAACTGCATCTTTAGGAGCTAAATCAAAAAATAAAGCTCCACCTCCAACAAAAGGTTCGAAATACCTGTTATAGGTTTTAGGCATTAATTCTCTAATAACAGGCAATAATTGTCTTTTACCACCTGTCCATTTCGTGAACGGTTGTAAAGTAACTTCCTTTATTTCTTTTATCTTCATGCTTTTAATTATACCATAGAAATTAAAACACAACTCTTGTATTTTCTACCACATTACTAAATTTTCTATTTTAGAATTAAATCATATCAATATCAAAAAATGAGTAAGGCAAATTTTATAAATTCCAAAATCCACCTCACTCTATTAAATTACTCTTTATGTCCTCACCTGTCTATCTTCTGACCTTTGGCCTGTGACAAACATGGTGAAGGTTGCTTTACAGACATTTCTGCCTTCTTGATTGGTGATATCGACATCCACGACACAGGTTGTGCGACCTTGATGGACACATTCCCCTTTAATGGTCAGCACATCGTCAAGTTTTCCTGCCTTGAGATAGTTGATAGAGGATTGAAGTGTCACCCCATCAAGCCCCAGTGAGATGACCACCAAACCACTAATCTGGTCACAAAGGGTAAAGAGATAGCCACCATGGGCATTGCCATAGTAGTTGAGCGACGAGTCCACTACTTTGGTCGTCACCTCAACATGACCATCTCTCATTTGTTCAATTTCGTAATTTTCAAAAGCAGATATAGCGTCAAAATGAAAATCTTTCATCGTTTCCTCCTGATATTTCAAACGACACTATGATACTACTTTTTATAGGACTGTGCAAGGAGAAAGCTCCTAGTCTGACAAAATTCCGACCTGCTCTACAAAGCGCATAAAGGCTACCTGTCCTTGCTCCGTCTGCTTGTAAACTCCTGCATCCTCCAGAACACGTGCAAAGATGGCACCTACAGAGTCCTTGACGATTTCAAGGGCTTTTTCTTTATCTTTTAGGTCTGGATATTGGGCTTTGAGTTCGTCTGCCCATTTCTGATGATAATCGGCAACCGTAACAGCTTCTCCTACAAGATAGCTAGCGACTTGCTCCACTTCTTCTTTCAGACGTGGTGGCAAGATTGCCAAGCCCATGACCTCAATCAAGCCGATATTTTCCTTCTTGATATGTTGGACATCCTTGTGGGGATGATAGATGCCATCAGGATGCTCTGGCGATGTCTGATTGTCTCGCAAGACCAAGTCCAACTCAAACTGTCCATCGCGTTTACGGGCAATCGGTGTGATGGTATGGTGTGGTGTGCCATTACTTTCTGCCAAGACTTGCACACTTGGATCTGAATACTGACGCCATTCTCGCAAAATCTTGTCAGCTAAGTTGATCAATTCCTCTTTAGAATCCGAGGTCAAACGTAGCACTGACATAGGCCACTTGACAATCCCTGCCTTTACCTGCTCAAAACCAGTAAAATGAAATGCTTTTTGCAGAGGAGCCAATTCCATAGGAAAAACGTGACGGCCTCCCTGATAGTGATCATGAGTCAGAATAGAGCCTCCCACGATTGGCAGGTCGGCATTAGAGCCTGCAAAATATCCTGGAAACTGCTCTACGATAGCAAGCAGACGTTCAAAGCTCTGACGACTAATGGCCATGGGACGATGCTGGCCATCTAAGAAAATACAATGCTCATTAAAGTAAGCATAGGGCGAATACTGGAAGCCCCACTCCTGACCAGCCATTTCAAAACGGATAATACGGTGGTTGCTGCGAGCTGGGTGGTTAACTCGACCATGGTAGCCCTCATTCTCTAGACAAAGCTGACACTGGGGATAATTGCTAGCTTGCACCAACTTGGCTGCCGCAATCTCTTTGGGATCCTTTTCAGGCTTAGAGAGGTTGATGGTAATTTCAAGTTCACCGTAATCAGACAGAACACGATAAGCGATATTTTTAGCAATGGCCTTGAGTTTAATGTAGTCATTCTTCTGACTGAGTTGGTAGAAATCCGCTATCGCTTGCTCAGGAGACTGGGCGTAGGTTGCCCAAAAGTCACGATTGACCTGACTCGGACAAGGGGTCACCAAGTCCATCAATTCAGCACCAAGGATTTCACGCGCAGTCTGACTATCCTCAATCGTCTCTAATCGAACAGCTTCCTCAACCAGCTGGTCCTTGAGATCAATCAATTTATCCAGATTGGTCTCAACTTCCAAAACACCATCTCCCACTCGTGCCAAGACACGATTGGTCAGGTAGATTCGATCCATTTCCTCAAATGAACTTTCAGAAATAATATGTGTTACAAATTTATCTACTAAGGTCACTATAGAGCCTCCTTTTGATTAGTCAAGGACGCGAGTGCCACCTGCAACTTCAGCAATATAGAAGCTTGGAGCGTAGCCAACTACTTCCTCGTAGTGTTTGCCTACAGCTTCCTTAAAGTCCTCAACAGCATCTTTTTGCACCAAGGCAATGGCACATCCGCCAAAACCTGCCCCTGTCATACGAGCACCGAGAACACCTTCCTGAGCCCAAGCAGTATGAACGAGGGTATCCAATTCCAAACCAGTCACTTCATAGTCATGTTCTAGAGAAACGTGTGACGCATTCATCAAGCGACCAAATGTTTCCAAATCACCTGCTTGAAGGGCTGCTTGAGCTTTAAGGGTACGTTGGTTTTCAAGCACAGCATGGCGAGAACGTTTCAAACGATTTTCGTCTTTAATCAGATAGCTGTATTGGTCAAAGGCCCACTCGTCCAACTCACCCAATGTCTGAATATCCAAGGCAACTTGCAATTCTTCTACTGCTTTCTCACACTCAGCACGGCGTTCATTGTATTTAGAGTCTGCTAGTTCACGGCGTTTGTTGGTATTCATGATAACAACAACATTGTCCTTCAAATCAAGCGGCACCAAGTCATACTCTAAAGTGTTAGTATCTAAGTAAATAGCACGTTGGTCAGCTCCCATACCGATAGCAAACTGGTCCATAATGCCAGAGTTGACTCCGATAAAGTTGTTTTCTGTTTGTTTTCCAATTTTAACCAAATCGAGACGCTCTAATTTTAAATCAAAGAGATGCTCTGCCACGACTCCTGTCAAAAGTTCAAGGGATGCTGAAGAAGACAAACCAGCACCATTTGGGATATTCCCATAAACATAAAAATCAAAACCTTTGTCAATCACATGCCCAGCTTCTTGCAAGAAATGAAGAACGCCTTTTGGATAATTGGTCCAGTTGTGCTCTTTTTCAAACTTGAGATCAGTGAGAGGCACTTCGATGATACCCTTTTCCTCAAAGTTAGCTGAGTAGAAACGCAAGACTTGGTCATCACGTTTGCGAGCAGCCCCATAAGTTCCTAAGGAAATGGCTGCTGGAAATACATGTCCACCATTATAGTCCGTGTGTTCACCAATCAAGTTGATACGACCTGGTGAAAAGAATGTTTGGTCTGCTTCTTGACCAAAAACAGCAAGAAAGTCTTTACAAAGTGCTTCTGCAGTAAGATGTTGTGTCATATGAATTCTCCTTTGACTGTCCGTTAAGTCACCTTAACGTGTAATCGTTTTCTTTTATTGTATCCAAGGGATTTCCCAAGGTCAATCCTTTTTACTAAAATTTTACTAAAATATAAGTAAAAAAGCAGAAAAATATGATATACTAACCTTAAAGAAGGAGGATTTATGGCTACCTTAAAAGATATTGCACAGCTAGCCTCTGTCTCTATCGCGACCGTATCCCGTGTTCTAAACCGCGACCAGAGCCTATCTGTTACAGAAGAAACCAGACACCGTATTTTAACCGTTGCTGAAGAGCTGGGCTACACCAAACACCTCAAGACAGGCGAGTCCCACAAGCCCAAGCAAAAAATTGCCATTATCCAATGGGTCAGCGAACAAGGGGAGCTGGACGATCTCTACTACTACCAGATTCGCCTAGGCATAGAGAAAAGAGCCCAAGAACTGGACTATGATATTTTACGCTATTTTAATGACCATCCTTTTACACTGAGCGAGGAAGTCATCGGGATTCTCTGCATCGGAAAGTTTAGTCGAGCTCAGATCTCTGCCTTTGAAGAATACCAAAAGCCTCTTGTCTTTCTAGACAGTGATACTCTTTCACTAGGACATACCTGCATTATCACGGACTTTTACACTGCCATGAAACAGGTTGTCGATTATTTCCTCAGTCAAGGGATGGACCGTATCGGGATTCTAACAGGGCTTGAGGAAACAACAGACCAAGAAGAAATCATTGAGGATAAGCGGCTGGAAAATTTCAGAAACTACAGTCAAACAAAAGGAATCTATCATGATGAACTGGTCTTTCAAGGAAGCTTTACTGCCCAGTCTGGCTATGACTTAATGAAGGAGGCTATTCAGAACTTAGGAGACCAACTCCCACCAGCCTTTTTCGCAGCTAGCGATAGTTTAGCCATCGGTGCCCTCCGTGCGCTCCAAGAAGCTGGAATCAGCCTACCAGACCGCGTCAGCCTCATTTCCTTTAACGACACTAGTCTGACCAAGCAAGTCTATCCTCCCCTCTCCAGCATCACCGTCTATACCGAAGAAATGGGCAGAGCAGGCATGGATATTCTTAATAAGGAAGTACTCCACGGTCGCAAAATCCCTAGCCTAACCATGTTGGGAACCAGACTGACTCTGAGAGAAAGTACAAGGAATGAATAGGATAACAAAACGACCTCTAGCGAGGTCGCTTTTCTAATGATGATGCCCATGCTTCTGCTCTAATTCTCTCACCCTCCGCTTATGTTGCGCATGATTGCTTTGACTGCTATCTACTTCAATAGTGATATTCTGCACGCCTCTTTCTTCTAAACATTGACGCACCACTTCTTTGGTTTCCATCATCTGTTCCCAGTCCTTGATACAAATGTGAACAATAGCATTATTCTCTAGACCATCCATGGACCAAATGCTAAGTTGATTGACACTGTTGACATTGGGTAGAGCCTCTAAATCCTTCTCCAAATCACTTGTCTCGACTCCTTCTGGCACAGCATCTAGGAAAATTTTCAGTGCGCTCCAAAAGCGAGGAATGGCTTTCGACAGAATAAAGATAGAAATAACTAGTGATAAAAGCGGATCGAGGATATACCAGTCCGTAAATCGAAGAATAATCGCCATTAGAATGACGGCCAACCAACCAAGAGTGTCTTCCAAAAAATGCAGGCTAAGAATTGACTCGTTCTTTGTTTTCCCCTTACGAACTACCAGACTTGCTAGCACATTAATGGCTACTGCAATGATTCCCAGCCAGAGGATGCCTTCCTCATTGACGGGTTGCGGGTGAACAATCTTTGTGACATTTTCCAAGATCACTAGGACAGACCCTATCATAAGAATCACAGCCGTTAGCATGGCTCCTAAAAGACTAAAACGTTTGTAACCCAAGGTGTACTGTCTATCTTCTTCACGGTTTGAAATTGTTTCTAAAAGGGCTGAGATGCCAATGGCTATAGCATCTCCCAAGTCATGAACGGAATCAGCAAGAACTGCACTCGAACCAAAGATTCCTCCTGCGATAAACTCAACAATCGCATAGCTTAAATTTAAGAAAAAAGCTAACCAGATAGATGTTTTAGAACTCATTTCTCTCCCTCCTTTGGTATAATGGGTATATACATACTTCTTTCATTTGTATTATCTAATAAAATTCAAAGAAAGGATAGAAGCAAACTGTCAGCCATGTTCAGTTCTGAACAGTTTGTCTCAAGTGTCTACATGCCAAAAAGAGACCGTCGAGTCAGCAAGACGAAAAAAGCCATCTATCAAGCTTTTTTACAACTTTTGAACGACAAAGGCTATGATGCCACTACTGTTCAGGATATCATTGACCTAGCAGATGTTGGGCGTTCTACTTTTTACTGTCACTATGAAAGCAAGGAACTCCTTTTAGATGAGCTCTGTCGCTACCTCTTTCATCATCTCTTTGAAAGGGAAGGACACTTTACTACCGAGGACTACCTCGCACATATCTTTTTACATTTTCAGAAAAACCAGGACCATGTTACCAGTCTGCTATTTTCCAAAAATGACTACTTCCTCCGTCAACTCCATAAAGAGCTAGAACACCATGTCTATCCCATGTTGGCTGATGAGTTAAAAGAAGCCCACACTAATCTGCCTACTTCTTACCTCCAACACTTGGTCGTGTCCAACTTTATCGAGACATTGACCTGGTGGCTCAAAAAAGGACAAGACTTTACATACCAGGAAGTTGTCCAGTTTTATCTAGACCTTCTCATTCCTAAAAATTGAATACAGAGTAGAGCTCAGTTGCCTTATTTCTAGGCTACTGAGTTTTCATCTTTTCAACAATCAAAAAAGCCCAGACGACATTGTCTGAGCATTCTTCTATATAGTCGTTCAACCAAGTTGAGTTTAGCTTTTTAAGCTATTTCTTCAACAAACCTTGTTCTTGTAGAAACTCCTTGGCTACTTGTTCTGCTGACTTGCCTTCAACACCGACTTGGTAGTTGAGCTGGCTCATCTGGCTTTCAGTAATTTTGCCAGCCAATTTATTGAGAACTTTCTCCAACTCAGGATGCTTCTTGAGAAGAGCTTCTTTCATGAGTGGTGCCCCTTGATAAGGTGGGAAGAGTTGCTTGTCATCTTCCAAGACCTGCAAATCATAACGCGCCAACTCTGCATCTGTCGAATAGGCATCTGTGATTTGAATATCGCCTGACTGAATTGCCTGATAGCGAAGGGCTGGCTCCATGGTCGCTACATTGAGGTTAAGACCATACATTGATTGCAAGCCCTTATTTCCATCTTCACGATCATTAAACTCGAGAGTAAAGCCTGCCTTTAACTGTCCTTCCACTTTTTTCAAGTCTGAAATGGTCTTCAAGCCATATTCTTGAGCAATCTTTTTCGGAACAGCCACAGCATAGGTATTTTGATAAGACATAGGTTTGAGATAGGCTAGATGATCCTGTTTGGCAATACCATCACGCGCTACATCATAAACCTGCTCTGGCTCATGACTCACTTTCGGTGATGGCTGAAGCAGACTTTCAGTCACCGTACCAGTAAATTCAGGATAGATGTCAATATCGCCTTTTTTCAGAGCTTCATAGAGGAAGCTTGTTTTCCCAAAATTCGGTTTAACAGTTGCAGTCATACTGGTATTTTCCTCAATCAGCAACTTATACATATTGGCCAAAATTTCTGGTTCTGGACCCAATTTCCCAGCAATCACCAAATTTTCTTTCTCTTTTTGAGCCAAGAGGGCTGGACTATAAGACAGTCCGAGCAATATTGTCACCAAGGCAAAACCAGAGAAAATCGTCCGCAATTTTGCTTTTTCCATCACTTTTAGTAGTAAGTTAAAGGCAATAGCCAGCACTGCAGAAGAAAGTGCCCCAATCAAAATCAGACTGGCATTATTACGGTCAATTCCCAAAAGGATAAAGGAACCTAGTCCCCCTGCACCAATCAAGGCAGCCAAGGTCGCCGTACCGATAATCAAGACCGCTGCCGTCCGAATACCAGACATAATGACCGGCATGGCAAGTGGAATTTCAAACTTCTTGAGACGCTCCCACTTAGTCATCCCAAAGGCAATCCCAGCCTCTTGCAGACTTGGATCAATTCCCTTCAACCCAGTGATGGTATTTTGTAAAATCGGGAAAATCGCATAAATCACTAGCGCTGTTAAAGCCGGCAAGGTTCCAATTCCCATCAAGGGGATAAAGAGTCCTAACAAGGCCATAGACGGGATGGTCTGGAAAATCCCTGCAATCTGTAAGACCCAATCCGCCAACTTCTCATGATAGCGAAGATAAACAGCCAAGGGAATCGCTATAAAAATGGCCAGTAACAAGGTCAAAAGTGACAACTGCAAATGTTGAGATAGAGCTGTCAACCAATCACTAAAACGATCCTGAAAAGTTGCAATTAAATTAGTCATGAACACTACCTCCAAACAAGTCTGCTACAAAGTCTGTTGCAGGCGCTTTTAAAATTGTCTCGGGATTCGCTACCTGACGAATCTCTCCATCCTGCAAAACAGCAATACGGTCCGCCAATTTCAAGGCTTCATCCGTATCATGGGTTACAAAAATCGTTGTCATCCCAAACTCTTTATGCAATTCTTTCGTCAGAACCTGCAACTGTTTGCGAGAAATAGCATCTAAGGCTGAAAAAGGTTCATCCATGAGGAGAATCTTAGGCTGACCAATCATAGCACGAACAATACCAACACGCTGTTGCTCCCCCCCAGATAATTCACTAGGCAAACGATGTCCATACTCAGCTACTGGTAAACCAACCTTATCCAAAAGCTCCTCAGTTTTCTTAGCAATTTCTTCCTTAGTCCATCCCTTCATCTCAGGAATCAGGGCAATATTTTCCGCAACCGTTAGATTTGGAAAGAGAGCAATGGCCTGTAAAACATAACCAGTAGAGAGACGAAGCTCACGCTCGTCATAGTCTTTGATGCGCTTGCCATCCATGTAAATATTTCCATCAGTTGGTTCCAAAAGACGGTTAATCATCTTGATCATGGTCGTCTTACCTGATCCAGATGGCCCAACTAAAACCATAAATTCCCCATTCTCAATCCGTAAATTAACATCTCTCAAGACATCTTTTTCTGTGTAACGTAAAGCTACATTTTTGTATTCAATCATTCTGTATCCTCAATTTAAAACTTCCCTCGATTGGTCAAATCTTCTACCTTAGGCATGACTTCCTTATTATCCCAATGTTCCACAATTTTCCCGTTTTCTAGTCGGAAGATATCGTACTGGGCATAGGCAACTCCACCAATCTGATTCTGACCATAGCTAACCACATAGTTTCCTTGTCCTAAGAGTTGGAAAACAAAGTCAAAAGTGGCCTTTACTTATAAACAGCTAATTTGCTCCATTTTAAACCTCATTTTCCTCCTCTTTCAGATTAACCAAAATTCTTTCTTGAAAGGCTTCAAACTGACGAATTTCTTCCTCGGTGAATCCTTTATAAAAGATCGTATCCAATTTCTGACTGACACGATGCCCCACTTCTTTCTGAGACTGCCCCAACTCTGTTAAAACCAAATACTTCTTACGCTTATCTTCTCCACATGGACTAATAGTTACAAGATTTTGTTCCTCTAGTTTTTTAATCATCGTCGTCAGAGTATTATTAGCAAGCCCAGTCGCAAGCGCAATATCTGTCGCAGTTGCGCAGCCAGTTTCACTATTCCATAAAACCGCTAAAATCTTCCCCTGTTCACTCCGATAAAGAGCATCAGGATCTTGGCTCAGTAACTTTTGAAAAAGCCGCCCATTCAACAAACGAATATGATGAGCTAGCAAATGACTATCTTTCATGACACCTCCAATTTATTTCCATATCGAAACGAATAAAACAATTGTAACACTCATCATTCTAACTGTCAACTATTTCGATTTAGAAATAATTTTTTCCAGTAAAAAATCTCCCACCCAAGGTAGAAGATTCTAATCTTATAAACTTAATCCGTCATGTCCGATACCAACGTTCGATGCTCCAATGGAACACTGCACATAACTAGCAAGAAAATGAAACCTGACTGAATCCAGAAGAGGGCCAAGTCAAAGATTCCATGCACAGCAACCACTGTAAGGAAAGACAGATAAAGGCCGATAATCGGACGTTTCCCCGACTCCTGACTCATATCCATCATCAAGCGAACAGGAGCCACAGAAGACAAAACTAGTAAAATAGTCCCCACAATTCCATAACTCAGAATCGTATCAATATAAAGACTGTGAGCATGTTCATGATAAGGAGCATTTATTCTAGGATAAGAGTGCATATAGGTCAATGGCCCCTCACCCCAAAAAGGATTTTGCTTAAACAAGGCCATCCCAGCATCCCAGATAGAAATGCGTTCTTCCATAGAAGAGTCTAAAGTCCCCATCCGAACTCCCAAATCACTAGAAAAGAGGAAGCTCAAGCCAATCGCAAAGACCCCAATACTAAGCCAAAAGGCCTTCCAGTTTTTAATGGTCGTGAAGAGATAAATAATGGCTCCAGCGATAATAGCAGGAAAGGCAGTTCGATTTTGCGTAAAGTTCAATCCAAAGAGATTCACAAAGCCTGCAAACACACAGAATACTTTCAACCAATTCAACTTGGTCGTTGTAAACAGATAGAAAGCAATCATGATACAGAAACAACAAATAATTCCATAATAATTAGGATTAAAGAAGGTCACTTCTGCACGATTTTGATGCCACACCTGCATATTGGGTGAAAGAAAAGCATAGTTAAATTTCTTTACAATTTGGAAATGTTCTAAACTCGCAAAAGCAGCTGACAAGACGCTACCAAACAAGACGAGCTGCAAAATCAATCGAAAGAATTTATGTGATAAAATCGACTGATAGTGCAAAAAGAAAACAGTAAATAGAAAAATTCCTACTGAAGCCACAAGACCCATCCAATTTTGAGCAAAAGTGGATATAACAGTACTATAGCCAAGAAAAAGAAGTAGCATCGGATGCTCCCCCATTTTCTGAAGAATACTTTTCATATCTCCTGTAAAAATCAAACTGATAATATATAAACAGAATACAACTACAAAAAGATAAAAGGGTAAAAAGATACTCAGGATGATTCCCAATAAAATCAGTTCTTTACTAGACAACCCTTTCAGCTTTTCAATAAAGCCTATTGATTTCAAAATGAATCCTTTCTCTCCAAATCAGTTGATTCAGATAATAGTAAGCTACCCTTTATTGTACCACTTTTTTAGCAATTTGAAAACAAAGGAAACGTTTACTAGGTAAAAAAGGGAGCAAAAATACTGAGATTTCACAACTCAAGCTTAATGACTAGATTCACTCTAAAAAAACGTGCCGAAAATAGTAGGCATATGTTAAAATAGTAGTAATAAAATATAGATTAGAAGCAACTATCCAAACTAAAATCAAATCATATACTATTCTTAAAGAAAGGAAACCCATGAAATCCTACCAAGCTGTCTATCAGATTCTAACTAAAGAAACCGATTATATCAGCGGAGAAAAGATTGCAGAAGAACTATCACTGACTCGAACATCAATTTGGAAAGCCATCAAGCGTTTAGAACAAGAAGGCATTGAAATTGATAGTATCAAAAACAAAGGCTATAAACTGGTGAACGGAGACCTTATTCTTCCAGAACTTCTAGAACAAAATCTTCCAATTAAAATCAGTTTTAAACCCGAAACAAGATCAACACAACTCGATGCAAAAGAAGCAATTGATTTAGGAAATGAAGCAAACACCCTCTATCTAGCTTCCTATCAAACAGCTGGCCGAGGACGTTTTCAACGTTCTTTCTACTCCCCACAAGGTGGCATTTATATGACACTCCATCTTAAACCCAATCTGCCCTATGACCAATTACCATCCTACACACTACTTGTAGCAGGAGCTGTCTACAAAGCCATTAAGAACCTAACTTTAATTGATGTCGACATAAAATGGGTCAATGATATCTACCTAAACAATCATAAAATTGGAGGAATCCTTACTGAGGCAATGACCTCTGTAGAAACTGGCTTAGTCACAGATATCATTATTGGAGTAGGTATTAATTTCACTATTAAAGACTTTCCTCAGGAATTAAAAGAAAAAGCTGCTAGTTTATTTAAAACACCAGCACCTATTACCAGAAATGAATTAATCATAGAAATCTGGCGGACTTTCTTCGAAACACCAGCAGAAGAACTATTATACCTATACAAAAAACAGTCATTCGTTCTAGGAAAAGAAGTTACTTTCACACTAGATCAAAAAGACTACAAGGGACTTGCTAAAGATATCTCAGAAAATGGCAAACTTTTAGTTCAATGTGATAACGGAAAAGAAATCTGGCTCAATAGCGGAGAAATTTCACTCAAGAGTTGGAAGTAATAATAAACTAGCACAACCATAGAATCGACAATATATAAAGATTTTAGCTTTTCTGCAGCCCTATACAGTTGAAAAAGAGCCATTTTAAGGAGAATTCTAGTAGGAATACCAGTCGTTTCTAGGTAAGGGATCTTAGACGGTTTTTGAAAGTCATATTTCTTCATTTGACTTCCAGAACTAGGACAAGATGGGGCATTGTAATCCAGTTTCGCGATGATTTCCTTGTGAGTATCCCTATTGACGATATCTAAAATCTTGATATTTTGGTCTTTGATATCGAACAATTTTGTGATAAAATGTAACTATTCCATATGATTCTTTCTAATGATGGTTTGGTTGCTTTTCATTATGGATCATATGGAACTTTTTTCTACATAAAAATAGGCTCCATAATATTTATAGGGGGGTACCCACTACAAATATTATGGAGTCTTTTTATCGCTCTGAATACCAAAAAAGAAAGGACGAAATGTCTCCTTCCTAGAACTTAGCTTTTCTTCAACCCACTACAGTTGACAGAGAGTCGAAATTAAACGGAGAATAAGGGATTCGAACCCTTGCGCCAGTTACCCGACCTAACGATTTAGCAAACCGTCCTCTTCAGCCTCTTGAGTAATTCTCCTATTAATGGGCACGAGTGGACTCGAACCACCGACCTCACGCTTATCAGGCGTGCGCTCTAACCACCTGAGCTACGCGCCCAAGTTAAAAACTTGGTAATTTGAACAAAGTTCAAAGCGGGTGACGAGAATCGAACTCGCGACAACAGCTTGGAAGGCTGTAGTTTTACCACTAAACTACACCCGCATAAATACTATAAATAAAAATGGCGCGAGACGGAATCGAACCGCCGACACATGGAGCTTCAATCCATTGCTCTACCAACTGAGCTACCGAGCCTTATTGCGGGAGCAGGATTTGAACCTACGACCTTCGGGTTATGAGCCCGACGAGCTACCGAGCTGCTCCATCCCGCGTTAATACAAAAGGAGGATGTGGGATTCGAACCCACGCACGCTTTTACACGCCTGACGGTTTTCAAGACCGTTCCCTTCAGCCGGACTTGGGTAATCCTCCATACTATTCAAATGGACCTTGTAGGACTTGAACCTACGACCACTCGGTTATGAGCCGAGAGCTCTAACCAGCTGAGCTAAAGGTCCAACAAGATCATTATAGCGGCGAAGGGGATCGAACCCCCGACCTCCCGGGTATGAACCGGACGCTCTAGCCAGCTGAGCTACACCGCCATATATCGGGAAGACAGGATTCGAACCTGCGACACCTTGGTCCCAAACCAAGTACTCTACCAAGCTGAGCTACTTCCCGAGTTAAATAGAAAAATGCACCCTAGAGGAGTCGAACCTCTAACCGCCTGATTCGTAGTCAGGTACTCTATCCAGTTGAGCTAAGGGTGCTCATTATATTATGCCGAGGACCGGAATCGAACCGGTACGATCGTTACCAATCGCAGGATTTTAAGTCCTGTGCGTCTGCCAGTTCCGCCACCCCGGCCTCTCTAAGCGAACGACGGGATTCGAACCCGCGACCCCCACCTTGGCAAGGTGGTGTTCTACCACTGAACTACGTTCGCACTGTTTTCTTCTATCTAAAAATGCCGGCTACATGACTTGAACACGCGACCCTCTGATTACAAATCAGATGCTCTACCAACTGAGCTAAGCCGGCTCATTTATTATATCTTAATGCGGGTTAAGGGACTTGAACCCCCACGCCGTTAAGCGCCAGATCCTAAATCTGGTGCGTCTGCCAATTCCGCCAAACCCGCATATATGACCCGTACTGGGCTCGAACCAGTGACCCATTGATTAAAAGTCAATTGCTCTACCAACTGAGCTAACGAGTCTAAAATAACTTCCGTTATCTTAAACGGTCCCGACGGGAATCGAACCCGCGATCTTCGCCGTGACAGGGCGACGTGATAACCGCTACACTACGGGACCTATGGGAGTTAACGGGATCGAACCGCTGACCCTCTGCTTGTAAGGCAGATGCTCTCCCAGCTGAGCTAAACTCCCTAGAGCTAAGCGACTTCCATATCTCACAGGGGGCAACCCCCAACTACTTCCGGCGTTCTAGGGCTTAACTTCTGTGTTCGGCATGGGTACAGGTG